>CAMWXM010000304.1 GCA_947178195.1 uncultured Ruminococcus sp. | reverse complement strand
TTTTAATTCACTTTTATACGCATAATTGGTTTTAGATTTTCTGTTTTAGTTTTTTCTAAGTACACAAATATCAATTCATCTGTAATCTGCTTTTCATCAAAAATTCTATATCCCAACCTTTCATATAATGCTATATTATTTATGCTTCTGGTACTCGTAAAGAGTTCATATCTTTGTTCAGGATATTCCTTTTCCATTTCAAGCAAAAGCTTTGTACCTATTCCATGCCTTTGCACTTTTGGATGAACTATTAATTTTCCGATATAAGTCGTTCCATTGTCACTATAACCTCTTACTGAACCTATAATTTTCTCACTTTCATCTAATGCTTTTAAAATAATACCTTTTTTATATTCATTTTCTATATCCAATAAAGTTTGATTTAACGGCGGAATATCAGTATTATGAAAAAGTCTTGCCTCACTTTGATATGCAAGATATTGTAAATCAAGTATATCTTGTAAGTCCTTTTTTTCAGCTCTTTTTATCATCACTTTTTTTATCATCACTTTTTCCCTTTGAACACAATTGGTTGTTCTTATTTGAGAGTCTGTTCAATGTCTTTTTATGTGCGGAAAAAGATTCCGAACGGACTCTTTATTATACCATAATCTTTTTCAACAAATGTTTTGCTTTTTTCTATAAAGCGCTAATAATGACTATATTTTTTTGAATATTCCGAAGGCTTCCCCAATATCAGAAACACCTATAATTTTCATCGAATATTCTTTTTGATTTATTGCTTTCAAGGACTGCTTCGGAATAATACAGCATTCAAATCCCATACGCTGAGCCTCATTCAGCCGTTGGATAATATTTGAGACTGCCCTTACCTCTCCACCTAATCCCACTTCGCCGAATGCAATAGTTTTACAATTAATCGGCTTATCGAAAAGGCTTGAATAGAGACAAAGAGCAACTGCAAGGTCTCCGGCAGTTTCATTTACGCTGAATCCGCCTACAACATTAAGATAAACGTCGAGAGAGCCGAAAAAAAGTCCCGATCTTTTTTCAAGTACGGCAATAATAATAGCCATTCTGTTAAAATCAAATCCCTTTGACATTCTTCTTGGAGCAGCAAATCCGCTTTTAGCCGCAAGAACCTGTATTTCTGCAAGAATAGGTCGCATTCCCTCCATAGTACAGGTGACGCAGGTGCCGGAAACATTTTCAGGTCGTCCTGCCAAAAGCATCTGAGACGGGTTTTCAACCTCTTCAAGACCCTTATCATACATTTCAAAAACGCCTATTTCATTGGTTGAGCCGTAACGGTTTTTAACGGTTCGCAGTATACGGCAGGTAAGATTTCTTTCGCCCTCAAAATAAAGCACAGCATCCACAATATGCTCCATGACTTTAGGTCCGGCTATTGCTCCGTCCTTGTTCACATGCCCTACGATAATTATAGGTACTTCAAGGCCTTTAGCAGTATGCATAAAAAGATTTGTACATTCCCTTACCTGAGTAAGACTCCCCGGACTTGAAGCGATAGACGGAATATTCATAGTCTGGATAGAATCTATAATAACCACGTCCGGCTCAGTCTGTGAAATGGTATCGCATATAGCCTCAGCATCGGTAACGGTAAGAATATACAAGCTTTCCGTATCCACCTCAAGACGCTGCGCCCTGACTTTTATCTGTCTTGCGGATTCTTCTCCCGAAACATAAAGTATGGAATAATTTTCACCCAGATGCTGGCATATCTGCAAAAGCAAGGTGCTTTTTCCGATACCCGGCGCTCCGCCCAGCAAAACGATAGAGCCTTTGACCAATCCGCCGCCCAGCACACGATCAAACTCCCCTATTCCGGTTTTGTATCTTACGTCCGCATCAACATCAATTTCCGAAAGCTCCAATATTTTATCGGATATGTCTGCCGTATTCCGCTTTGAAGCCGAGGACTTTGAAGCGACAACGGGAACAGATTCCTCAAAGCTGTTCCACGCTCCGCAGTCAGGACATCTTCCGTTCCATTTTGCGGATTGATATCCGCATTGATTACATTCATATACTGTTTTAGATTTTGCCATTTTTTACTTCCTTATTCAGAAGCTGTTCCCACAGTCGCCGGCATAGGTCTTTTCCTGTGAAAACTGCTTCTTATTTTTTTGACAGGTATTCGTTTACGGCTGCAAAAATACTGAACGCAACCTTATTCTGATAATCCTCTGTTTTCAGAAGCTCCGCCTCTTCGGGGTTTGAAAGGAATCCGCATTCAGCCATTACCGTCGGATTCTTACTATAGTAGCATAAAAAAAGCTCCTTGCCACAAAGTTTTATTTCTCTGTCGTTTTCCGGCTGAATATATTCTCTTAATTTATTCTGGATAGCCTGAGCTATATATTTACTCTGCGAATTTGTATCGGAATAAAAAACCTGACCGCCGCTGTATTTAGGGTCGGTATACTTATTCTGATGAATAGATATACATATTGCATTGTCATGCTTATTGAATATTTCCAGACGATTGTCCATATCGGAGCTTTTCTGATTTGCGATTCCTTCAACACCGTCGTCATGAATCGACCTGTCCGTATCTCTTGTAACTTCAACTTCATATCCGTAAATCCTGAACATATCCCTGAGCGTCAGCAGAATATTTAAGTTTATTCCCTTTTCAGGCACTCCGTCTTCCGACGAGCATCCGCCGTCGATTCCGCCGTGTGGCGAATCGAATTAAACTGGGTCGAGGGAAGGGCTATTTATAGGCGTTCATAAAGATCAAGAGATGCGTATAGCAAAAATCATCAAACAACACCCTCCACAATCGTCTTACCATTGAAATCTATTGTATGCACACCTGATTGTTTGTTTTTGTTGAAATTAAAGCTAAGCAGATATCCTCTGTCAATATGATAATAATCCAGATATTCGGACAGCTGCTTTTCACCCTGTGTATTATATTCATCACCGTGCCAGATTTTTAATTCGATGATATACTGCTTCCCAAGATAATCAATAATAACATCAGTACGCCTCTGGTCACGTGTCTGTGCCTCAATGTAGTAGTTTCCAACGCCATTTATAATTGGTCTGAGATATAAGAGAAACAGCTTTCTGCCATCATCTTCCTTGAACTTTTCAGGCTGCGAACCGTAAATATCATTGAAGTGCAGTATGAATCTTTCGAGGATCCGTTCCATATCAAGATGACCATTCTGGATAAACTGATTTTTGTCATTCACACCTTCTGAGAAAATCCTGCTGTCTGTGATTTCCAGTGAGATAAACCAATCATAAATCACTGCTTCAAAAACCCGATTGGCAATTGCGAGAGTTCCATTATTATTTCGCACGAATCCGTACATCAGAGCACTGTGAATTGCAGCATCATAGGCATTGAACAAAAACCTCCGACCTTGAAACAGGACAGCATACAGTAGTTCCCGTAAGCTTTCATTGTCTTCTAATTTATTTATCAGCGATTCAAATAAAGGGCTTCTATCCGTAATCAATTGTTTGGCTGCCGCTATCAGATCATCAGAAGTCCATTGTGTATTTTGTTCGTCCATCAGCTTGCAAAGTGTGGATACCAGCACGGGATAACCCGATGTGTAATCATAAATCAACTGTGATATCTCCTCGATATCCATTCCGGTTTGGTGATTGTTCTCATAGTCTTCCAGCATTCCTGCAATGTCATCCGGTGAAAAACTCATATCCACATGAAAAGGAGAAGCAATGTTCCATGGGCTGTTATGCCTATGTTCTGCATCAGGACGGATTTTTTGTCTGAGATTGCGGACGTCATGTACTCCGGCAAAAATTACATATTGGAAAGTTGGTCTTTTATTTTTCTG
>CAMWXM010000303.1 GCA_947178195.1 uncultured Ruminococcus sp. | reverse complement strand
AATTTTGTAAGCGTGAACGCAAAGGCATATTTTATGTCCAAACTTCTCGGCGTATACGCACCCTAAACAAAGAGGAAAATTATCGGCGAGGAATTCATTCGCGTTTTCGAGCAGGAAGCTAAAAAAATCGGTAAAGTTGATTTCCTTGTGCAGGGAACAATTTACCCCGACATAATCGAAAGCGGCACAGGGGATGCTGCTGTGATAAAGTCCCACCACAATGTTGGAGGACTTCCCGACTATGTTGATTTCAAGGAAATAATAGAGCCGCTCCGTTTGCTTTTCAAGGACGAGGTTCGCGCGCTGGGACGTGAGCTTGGACTTTCCGATGTTCTTGTGGACAGGCAGCCTTTCCCGGGTCCCGGACTTGCTATAAGGATTATCGGTGAAATTACCGACGAGAAGTTGGAAATTTTGCAGGACGCGGATTACATATTCCGTGAAGAAATCGCTAAAGCGGGTCTTGACAAGGAGATACATCAATATTTTGCGGTACTGACAAATATGCGCTCCGTTGGTGTAATGGGTGACGGAAGGACTTACGATTACACGCTTGCTCTGCGAGGAGTTACGACGACAGATTTTATGACTGCGGATTTTGCGAAGATACCTTACGAGGTACTTGAACGGTGCGCTAGCAGAATTGTTAATGAGGTTAAATCTATTAACCGAATTGTTTATGATGTTACTACCAAACCGCCTGCCACGATAGAGTGGGAATGATAACAAAATTTTCGAAAATGACTATTTTAAGCTATTTAACGGCTATATTTTTGCTCTGCGGTTCTATTTTGGTTCTATGGCATTTTAAATTTCTCCCGCGGGTATCTGACGGTATCAGCGGGATTTTCACTTTGCAGATATTACGAATCTCAAAATTTGCAATCCTATAAAGGTTTATACCTGGTAGTAAATTTAAAGTGGCTGTGTGGTTGAGGTAACATCAGTGAAACGTAATTAATTTAAAACTATTATGATTATTAGAGGTACATATTATGGATATTGATAAATTACTTAAGAATGACAACTACGTAATTATTCTAGATACAAATGTGCTGCTAAATGTATATCGCTATTCACCTGATTTTTCTGAATTTGCACTCGAATGTCTACGAAAAGTAAGTAGCTACATTTATTTACCAGCAACCGTTAGAATGGAATATGAAAAGCATTTCCATGCTGAATTTTCAAAAATGAAAAGGCGTATTGCTGAAGCAAGTAAGGGAACTGAAACACAAATTGAATTAGCCAAAAACAAAATTTTAAGAAGTTGTGATGGATTAGAGAGACTACATTTCCCTGATATTGATGAGTTGAGGGAAGTGCTCTCTGAAAAATTAAATGCCGTTCAACAGGCATTCAATGATTTCTTTGAAGATAGGTCTTCCTTAGATTTGACACAAAATTTCTGGGAAGAAACAGACCACCTAATGGAACTTATTCAGGAGATAGATAATGATAATCAAATTCTATCAGCTCCATCGCAAAAAGACATTTTTGACTGGTGTGATAAAGGAGAAAAAAGATACAAGGAAAATACTTCACCTGGATTTAAAGATGCAAAAAATAAAGACGGCGTTAGGAAATATAGCGATTTAATAATTTGGATGGAGATATTACGTTTCGCAAAAACCAAAGGAAAAAATATTATATTAGTAACTGATGATGTAAAAGCAGACTGGTGGGAAAACGTGGACGGAAAGAAACATTTTCACTCTAAACTGCTTAAAGAGTTTTCAGAGACAGGACAAAATGTTGTGGCTATGACGTCACAAACCTTATATGCTGAAATATCACAAGTATATAATGTAATACAAACAGATTCAGTTGAAATCGCACTGCAAATGACCGATGATGATTACTGTAAAAAAATTGCTGACAATGTTTTTGATAAAGTTGAATTTGACTTAATGTATGATGCTACATACTATATTAACGACGAGACAAACATTGGGTCAGAAGGTATAGACGAATTTGAGATTATAGATCACGAATTTATAAAAGCAGAGCGTGTTGACAGAAATGATGATATTATTACATATGAATTCACCTACAGCGTAACACTTGAAGGAACATCATATGAATATTGGGGCAGAGATGAGGACACAAAGGAAATTATCACATCTCCAGGAATAGACCATGTTTTGGAAGGCGACATTATGGTTCGGGTGGACAGAGAAGCGGATATATTTTTAGATTTTGAAGATGATGATAACTTTGAAACTGCTGAAATAATAGGAGGTGCTTTGGAAGAAACAAGATATTCAGACAGAGTAGAAGACCCAGGAGAACTCGGATATTGTCCTGACTGTGGAAATCCATTGAATATTGAAAATGATGGCGGTAATGGATTTTGTATAGCTTGTGCTTTAGATCACTAATTTATCATTTGTTGTAAAGATTTTATATTCTCCTACTGGTGTCTTACGGCATCAGCGGGATTTTTGTATTAGGAGGTTAAAAAATCCCCGCCCGTTTTTGTTTACGAGTGGGGATTTGAAATTAGCGGTAATTGGTTTAAACGTCCTCATCCATTTCCTTAGCCAGCTTATTCTGGACGTTGGGAAACAGGTGCGCATACATATAGGTTATGTCAATCGCTTCGTGACCCATTCTGTCAGCAATAGCAAGCGCTGACATATGTTTTACATTAATAAGATACGAAACGTGCGAGTGTCTCAGGTCATGGACTCTTATTCTCTTTACGCCTGCGATTTCGCTATATTTTTTGATGTCATGACCTAATTTGCATTTTGTAAACTTGAATATCCTCTCTTTAGGTTTTATTCCATAAAGCTTTTTGATGTAATTTTCTATTTTCTCTGCCACAGCGGGAGGTATTGTTATAGTACGATTACTTTTTTCGGTTTTGGGCTCTGTTACCACATCTTTTTTATTTAAACGCTGATAAGATTTATTTATTCTCAATGTGCTTACTTCGTCATCGGATTGCGGTTTAAAGTTAAAGTCAGACGGGGTGAGCGCCAAAAGCTCGCCTACACGAATTCCGCACCAATAGAGGATTTCGAAAGCTATGTATGATTTTTGATTTTCCGAAATTGCCTCTCTGAATTTTTTGTATTCCTCAAGCGTCCAAAAGTTAATTCCATTCCTGCTCTTTTTTCTGAAATGGGCTCGTCCTCTTGCAGGGTTTTTATCCATGTAGCCATGGTCTACAGCAAAGTTAAAAAGCGAAGATAACTGGTTAAAAATGGTTCTCGTGTAGGTATCGGCATACGTTGTTCCATCGCCTGGCCCTTTCATTAATTGATTGATCCAAACATCAATAGTCTCGTTATTTATGTCCTTAAGATTCATTTTCTTGAAATATGGTAATATTTTGGAGTTTATAATATCATTCTTGGTTTTCCATGTATGTTCTCTTATAGTGTGTGATTTATCAGCGCGATATTTTTTAACGAGTTCTGCAAATGTGATTGATTTTGCTCCGTTTGCTTTAGGAGTCTCACCTTCTTTAAGCTCGTGCTGCTCTCTGAACTCTTTTTCAAATCTTTCTCCGTCTTTTTTAGTGCGAAAGTTTCGCTTGTGCTTTTTCTTTTTCTTCCCATCAACTATATCGACATAGTAAAAATTAACCTGCCATGTACTGAGCTTTTTTCGAGTACCGTCTGGATTCTTTTTGTATTCTGGAGCTACGCTCATTTCCGAGCACCTCCCAACTTTGTACAAAAGCAGTTTTTAATCATGCTGCAAGTAGTTTCAAATCCTTTTCTCTTACGATCCATAAAAAGCCTCCTTTATAATTTATTTACTATATATAAATTATAACACAATTCTGTTTTTTA
>CAMWXM010000302.1 GCA_947178195.1 uncultured Ruminococcus sp. | reverse complement strand
TCGGATATTGGTATAAGAGACAGGCCCTACATAATTCCCACCAAATTTCGCACCTTTTGGGGGGAATATGAAATTGTGCATTATGCCAGATTTGGGAAAGGGGCAAATGTATGATTTCGATGCAAGTTAAAGGGGCGGGGTCGCCCCGATCACAGCGGACGGGCAAATCCCGCCGCAAAGCCAAAAAATCGACTTTTGTGAAGGGGGTCAAAATATGAGCAAATCAAAAATTTCGGGGTTGCAAAATAATACAAATGCGACAACAAAGCCAAATTCAAGCACTATTCAAGGTGGCTGTAACAAGCAAAAGTTCGCTTTATGGGCATATCCCGACACCTTAGATGAAGTGGATAAGGCTTACGAGGGAGATAATTGCAAATCCAAAAGCGAGTTCATTGAGAAAGCCATTCGATTCTATCTTGGCTACCTTAAACAGGAGGATAACGTAAGCTATTTGTCACCAAGAATAACATCATCGGTAGACGCAGTTGTACACGGAACAGAGCAGCGAATCAATAGAAATCTTTTCAAAATAGCTGTCGAGCTGGGTAAGCTGTCGCATATGCTTGCAGCGGCAAATGATGTAGATGAGGACACTATGCAAGAGCTTCACGAGATGTGTTTGGACGAGGTCAGACATATAAACGGCTTCATTAGTTTTGACAGTGCAGTCAAATTTCAGAACGATATGGAGGATTGATTTTGCCAAAGAAAATAGATATTCCAAAAATAAATACGGTCACGGTAAGCTACACAGGTGACAAAATTGAATTTGAAAAATTCCTTTTATCAATGACAACGGACTACTTAAATTCGGATACATTGCCCGAATATATGGAGTATGATTTTGGTGATATGGTAGAAGATATTCCAAAATCCGCATAAACACTGGATTTCCTAAGCAGATTGTGGTATTGTCTGTGTCGTAGCACAAAACAGGTGCTGCGGCACAGCGAAAGGAGGAAAGATTTAATGAGAACTTGGTTATATTATCGCCTATCCCGTGATGAGGACGAAGAAATGAACAGCCTGCAAAATCAGCGACAGATACTGATTGACTACGCAGAACATAATGGTTATGAGGTTGTTGGCGAGAGCTTTGATGACAATGTTTCGGGAATGACATTCAACCGAAAAGGCTTAGCCGAAATGGAACAAGCGGTCAGCGAGAGTCTAATTGATGTGGTACTCGTGAAAGATTTATCCCGATTGGGTAGGCACAGAACACAGACTGCTCTATTTATTGACCACCTGCGGGAAAACAATGTCAAGGTGATTTCAGTCACAGAGGGCATAGATACTACCAATGAAAATGATGATTTATTGATAGGCTTCAAGCAGATATTCAATGACTTTTATGCCAAGGATATAAGCCGAAAGGTCAAAGCAGGAATCAGACAAAAGCAAAAAAATAATGGGCTTGTACTATCTCTCCCAATGGGATATTACCTTGATAAGAACACGGGAACAGTAGAAATTGACAAAGAAACTTCCGAATATGTCCAAGATGTATTCAGACTTTATGTCGAGGGATATGGACTTACTACAATAGCCCGACTGATGAATGAAAGAGGTATACGCTCTCCCGAATACTATCAAAACAGAAAACTTGCTGATTGGAAACCAAGCATTTCAAAAAAATATTTGTGGGTTCAAACGGCGGTAAAACGACTGCTTTGCAACGAATTGTACATCGGAACATTGGTAAATCACAAGACTGTTACCAGTAAAATTTACAAGACAAAAACCTTTATTCCAGTCGAAGAACAATACAGACACGAAAATTTTTGCCAGCCAATTATAGACCTACACATATGGGAACAGGCTCAATTTTTACTCGAACAGCGATCAAAAATCAATCCAAGATCAAGCGGAGGAAGAAAGCTGCATAGGTATTCGGGATTGATAAAATGTGCTGAATGCGGCTCACATCTCATAGCCAAAATCAGGAAGTGGCAGGGAAGTGAGTATGTTGAATATACCTGCAACAGCAACCACCGTTACGGAAAACAATACTGTACTCCTCACCGTATAAGAGAAAGCCAGCTTGACGGATTGATATATGATGAAGTGCAGAATTTGCGTGAGAGGATAGTTTCGGAGAGCGAAAAGTACGATAACATCGTCAAGGAGTGGATGAAACGTAAACCCGCCTATGAAATGAAAACGCAGCAGTATAATGAAAAAATCCTCGCACTGAAACAACAGATCGAGGATTTGATAATGGAGCGAATTACCGACAAATCACGCTCTGAATTTTACAACAGCATGATTGAAAAACGGGAGAAAGAAATCGAAACACTGAAAAATAAAATCTTTGAATGTCATGAATATGACAAGGTGTGTAAGCAACGGCAGGAACTCCTGAAAAGCACTTCAATGTTGCTTGATGAGGTGCTTTCACAGGGTGAAATATCCGATGCAAATCTAAGAATGCTGGTAAAATCAGTGACTGTTCATCAGAATGAGGATAAGTCGATAGATGTGCATTTTGAGATGAATGGGGAGTTTGCGGGGAGTACAACTATAATGTGGGAGCCTGAGTTTGAGGCAGTGGAATGAATACATATTTCAATATTTTAAGGTCACCGAATTGGTGACCTTAAAATTATAATATTGTATTTACACGGTTTATTTTTCATAACCCCATGAGCGAAAACTCCCTGCCTTTGTATGTTGATTTAGCTGTTGCCGATAGTAAGAGATCTGTATTATTTATACGGTTTATTTTGCCTTGTATTCACTTATACTTTTTTAATGAAAAATAATGGTTAAATAAATCTGAAACCAGACCACCTCATTCTTCGGCTACCATTTTTTTATATATTTCTATCGTCTTCTCCGTTGGCTTATTTTCTTTTTTATTTCTTTGTAAAATAGCTTTGTTAAGTTGATGAGGAGACACAATCTTAACTGTGCCTTCCTTAGGTTTTTGAGCGATGATATGTGTGGCAATACTTTTTGCTTTGTCTGTGCTAAGTTTAATTTCCATAGCGATTCCATCCTGATGTGCAGTTACAATTCTTGATGCTGCAATCATATCATCTAAAGAAGCATCGGCAAAAATTCCTTTAGACCTTCTGCCACTTCTAAGACTCAATCGGCCATAACCCGTTTTTCTAGATATATTTCTTATGTTAGTTACGGAAAGTCTATTTTTTCTTTTTAAATTTCTATTTCTACTAGCCATCTCACTTACCCGCCTTTTTATCAACTGCATCCAAATAATCAGAAAGCAAGCTTTTAAAATCAATCAACTCATACTCTCCTTCTTTCAAATCAAAAATTTTGTATTCTATTGATGTATCGCTTGCTCGATCCTTTTTGTCAACTTCCTTACATCTTGTATCGCCAACTTTATCTTTATCTATTATGTACAACACGGGGAAAAAATCTTCATAATTAGCCAAATTAACAAGCTGACATATTTCGCTATATTGATTATTATCAATTACGCCTGCTTCAAGCTTTGCTTGAGCTCCACGCAATATTCCAGCCTTATTATCCTCAATTTCTTTAGTATGTCGATCTCCTGAAACAACTTGATCAAAAAAACGTTTGCATATTGATTGTGGTCTTGATGTAACAGGTTGTTTTTTATCGTTAAAATTAGTGGTGCACCAAACATAGTGAACATTCCCATAATACCTACGGTCTATCTTATAAGCAAAAAATGTACCAATTGAAAACAAAAATGGGGTGTTATCAAAATCAATTCCCATACTATTATATTCCTTTGTCTTTTATTATGCCACTTTATTATAACATATTTCTTGACACCATGCACCAAAACGCAAAGGTTTTCAAC
>CAMWXM010000301.1 GCA_947178195.1 uncultured Ruminococcus sp. | reverse complement strand
TACCACTTTTTTCACACTATTACAATCCTTTGTGCGGTGTTGCCTTAAGTCAAAGATGTCTATTATTTTGTCAAATTGTACATCAAAAATAACGCTCATCGTCGAATTTTGACCGCTCAGGTGATTTTTTGTTGAAATTTGACGAATTGTGTGGTATCTTTAGGAGGACAAGTTCAAGGGTGGATATGTATATTATTTTTTGTATAAACTCAACAACAATATCGGAAGAGACACTCCATGTAAGAAATTGTCGCAATTAATTAGGAGGTAAAAAATATTGAAACTGGCTTTAATATGCGGCGGACCGTCTAAAGAGCGTGATATCTCTCTTAATTCTGTGCGTTCTGTGTTTGATCATCTAAGAACTATGCCGAACATAGAGGTACAGGTCTTATTCATGGATAAAAATTTTTTTAAGTATAGAATTGATGAAAGATTCCTGTATTCCAATACAGCTTCTGATTTTGAGTTTATGCTTTCAGAAAATGAAAAGATTGATGAATCCACTTATTTGAAAATTTTGAAGTCCGTTGATTTAGTCTTTCCTGTAATGCATGGAACATATGGAGAAGACGGGCAATTGCAGGCTTTTTTGGAATCAAACAATATACCCTATGTGGCTTCGCCTTCAAAAGCTTGCGAAAAAATGTATAACAAAGAAAATGCTGAAAAGATGATTTTACAGGCAAGGAATATGACTTCTATTCCCAAGCTATTTCTGCATTCTGATAAATCTTTGGATGCATTAGTAAATGAATTTATGACCAACGAAGGAATAAATGATGTTATTATTAAACCTATTGAGGGCGGTTCTTCCATAGGGGTTTCGTACGCAAGCAGTATCAACAATGCAATTAAGAAAGCAAAGGAGTTGATTAAACAATACAAGGAGATTGTAGTTGAAAAAATGTGTGTTGGACGAGAATTTACAATTATAATTCTCGAATCGAACAATCAGGTAGTGTCTCTTCTTCCTACAGAAATTGAATTACTGGGAAAGAATAAAAAATCTGTTGTTGGTGACATTTTTGATAAAAGAAAAAAATATTTGTCCACAACTGACACAGATTATTATTGTCCTGCACGTTTTGGTGAAAATATTGTTGCGATAATAAGGAAGGAAGCAGAAACCCTTTTTTCATATGTCGGCGCACATGATTTTCTACGAATAGATGGGTGGCTTTTTAATGATAACTCTGTCTATTTCTCGGATTTCAACCCTATTAGTGGAATGGAGCAAAATAGTTTTATTTTTCAACAAGCTGCAATTGTTGGTCTAAGGCATAAAGATTTACTTACTCTTATTTTAAGAAATGCTTGTAATCGATACAACATAGATTTTGTTGTCGCAGAGGATAGTATTGCCGAGAAACAGCGTTTAAATTTATTACTTGGTGGAACAACATCTGAAAGGCAAGTTTCACTTATGAGCGGCACAAATGCTTGGCTTAAACTGTTGAATTCAAGTAAATACTACCCTATCCCGTATATTCTCTTTTCGGAAGAAGGAGAATATACTGTATATGAAGTTCCTTATGCTGCCGCATTAAAACATACGACCGAGGAAATATATGAGCATATCGTTTTAGAAAATGTCCCTGCTTATGTACGCAAATTAAAAAGTAGTATATTGAAAAGGCTTGATGCAGTTAATATCGCCAAAGTGGTAGATATTAAGCCAACCAAACAAACTTTAGCAAAATTTATTCAAGATACAAGAGAACATAATGCGGATATTTTTATTGGTTTGCACGGAGGGTTTGGAGAAAACGGCGAATTACAAGCATTATTAGAACAGTCTGGAATCCATTTCAATGGTGCCGGTTCATCAACTGCAAAACTTTGTATGGATAAATTCGCAACTGGTAAAATTATAACGAAAATGAACTTGAAAAACGTAAGAACATGTTTAAAAATAAAAATTGAGTCTACTGAAATTGTTACAATGATTTCAACATATCAGCACAAGTGGGATGAGTTGTGCGCTATGTTGAACGGTAGTCGTATTGTTGCGAAGCCGAACAGTGATGGCTGCTCTACAGGCATTGTTATACTGAGCTCTGCTAAAGACTTTAAAACTTATCTTGAGTTATTAAATCAGGGATACTCTTATATACCTGAATCGACATTTGCTGATCAGCCCGAAAAGATTCAGTTGCCTAACAAGATTGATGATATTCTTTTTGAAGAATATATTGAAACACAAAAACTGGAAATCTCGGACGGTAAAGTGAAAATCAAATCTAACGGCGATTGGACTGAATTAACTATTGGTGTCCTTGAAAAACATGGCCAATATCATGCACTTTACCCAAGCGTCACTGTTGCCGATAATGCCGTTCTATCACTTGAAGAAAAATTCCAAGGTGGTACTGGTGTTAATCTTACCCCACCACCTGAACATATTATAAGCACAGCGTTAGTTGATTTCATAAAAAATAGTGTTGAGTCCGTATCAAAAACTTGCGGCATAAAAGATTACTGTCGCATAGATATTTTTGCCAATAATAAAACGGGCGAGATTATCATCATAGAAATAAATACGCTACCCGGTCTGTCGCCATCAACGGTTCTATTCCAGCAGGGAGCTAAAGAAACGCCTCCTATGTACCCAATGGAGTTGTTGGAATATATTATATCAAATAACCTTGGAGATAATTATGAAGACTTTGCTTTTTTCCGAAGTCCTTTCGTGCATGGGCGTAAAAGGATTAACATTAAAAGATGATTTCGTTGTATGTGGCGTTAGCACAGATACACGCACGATTAACAAGGGAGATTTGTTTATTGCTTTATCAGGAGATAATTATGACGGACATTCCTTTGTGTCACTTGCAGCTCAAAAAGGTGCTTGTGCGGTCGTGTGTTCCAAGGATGTGACAGTGGATATCCCTGTGGTACACGTTGAAAACACCCTTTCTGCATTTCAAAACTTGGCTGCATACTATAGATTGAAATTTGATATTCCCGTAATTGCGGTTACGGGTAGCAATGGTAAAACTACAACAAAAAATATGATTGCCGCTATTCTGGCCTCAAAATATAAAGTTTATTTTACAGATAAAAATTACAACAATGAAATTGGGCTGCCAAGATCTATTTTGGAATAGATGATTCATATGATGTCGCCGTACTTGAAATGGGCATGAACCATTTCGGCGAAATAAAAACTCTATCCCAAATTGCAAAACCCACAATTGCCGTAATAACCAATATCGGAAAAGCGCATATTGGAAATTTAGGGTCACAGGAAAATATTTTAAAAGCAAAGTTAGAAATTCTCGATGGCTTAAAATCAGAAGGATTACTTGTGCTTAATGACGATGATCCGTATCTAAATAAATTGAATATACAATCCCATAAAACAGTTTTTGTAGGAATCAACAATACAGAAAATCGCACTATTTCAGCCTCCAATATTCTATTTAATGATAATTCTACTCATTTTATGGTGTCTGATGAAAATGAATGTGTAGAGTGTGTTCTCCCTACGTTTGGTGTGCATAATGTAACCAATGCCTTATTAGCATTATATTGTGGGTTACAGCTTGGAGTCGGATTATCAGAAGCCGCCGCCGAGCTAAAGCGTTTTACTCCCTCCCCTATGAGATCTGAAGTAGCTCTAATAAAAGGTATTACTATTATAAAAGATTATTATAATTCTAGCCCAGAATCAGCTCGTGTTGCTATTGAGGGGTTGTCCAGTTATAATTCATCTGGAAAAAAGATTGCCATTTTAGGCGAAATGTACGAATTGGGAGTTCACAGTGCGAACGAACACAAGAAGCTTGCAGAAACATGTGTTCGTAACGCCCTCGACTATGTATTTTTTATCGGAAG
>CAMWXM010000300.1 GCA_947178195.1 uncultured Ruminococcus sp. | reverse complement strand
TACCGATTATCCCGCAAAAAGAGTTATTCCGAAGAAAGAAAAGAAAGCCCATAAAATATGGAGTTTCTGAATCAAACATCGGAATAACAAAGATAGGATATTAAAGCAGTCCAGAAAGTTTTAAGATCATATCCTCGTCATCTTCCCAGATTGCAGTTGATGTTTTTGTATCTGGTTCTTTGGACGTGATCTTTTCAAGCGCCGCTCTTTTCATTTCAGTATCAGCATATGCATAAATTCTTGTGGTATCAACGCTTGCATGTCCCAAAAACTGTGACAGCAGTTCCAGTGGCATACCATTACGGTATAAGTGCATTGCACGTGTGTGGCGCAACATATGTGGGTGTAAGTGCTTTGGCATCTCAGCACATTTCTGTGCAGCCATAATCCCATATCTTTCAATGAAGTCAGAAACATTATCATGAGACATGTGATTCTGAGAGCCATGAATGATTGTGTAGAACACATACTTTTCACTATCATTAGGTTCACCGGAATGAAATATACGAAGATATTTCTTGCAATGCTTCACTGTATTTGAAAGCAGTGGGACTGTTCGAGTTTTTCCACCTTTTCCATGCAGATAAGCAATTGGGTGCTCTGAGTTCAGACGCAAATCCTTGATTCTCATTCCAAGCAGTTCGCAGCATCTTGCTGCGGTATCATACATTAATATCATAAAAGTAAGATTGCGCAGTTCCTTCTTTTTGGTAGGATCAGGCTGCTGTAGCAATACTTCAAGAGCTGCCTCAGACAGGAATTCCACTACTTTACCGTGTTCTTCCTTTACTGGGATATTAAGACTGTCCATATACAGAGACGTCTGTGCACAATCAATGATTCCAGCATAATCAAAAAAAGCTCGCAAAACCATTAAGCGCTGATTTCGTGTGCTTGAGCTGCATTTTCTTTCCATTTCAATCCAGTCCAGAAATTCCAAAAGCGTTTCTCTGTTTATGACTGAAAACTGAATTTTGGTGACCGTATATCCTTTTACCTCACGCAGAAATTTCACAAACAAATTCAATGCCTGCCGATAGGAGCGGATTGTATTTTCACTGAGACATCTCTGGTGCGGCAGGTATTCATTCAGGAACTTTCTGACCGTTTCAAAAAAATCATTCATCCTCGTCTACCTCCGGAATCAAGTTGTTGGAAGTCGAGTCATTAAATCCGGTTATTTCTTCAAAAAGTCCAGGAACAAGATGAATGTAGTAGTAGGTGTCTGAAAGCTGTGCATGTCCCATGTATTCACTCAGATACGGTAGCATTGTATTTAAATCCTTTCCCTCACGCATCCACAGGTACAAGCGATGTGTTGCAAAGGTGTGGCGGAAATCATATGGGCGTGGATTTTGCTTTCCGGCAAACTGGATACCCGCCCTTTTCAAGGTAATCCGGAATGTTTTATCCAGCCATGCTTTCGTATAAATGCGGTCATGAGAATCTGGAAAAAAGAGAGTGCGTTCCGGCATAATTGCAGAAACAGCCGCATCATACTCACGCAGCATCGCAGTAACATCATCTGCTATCATGACAATTCTGCTCTTGTGAGCCTTGCTTTCAATAATGTTCAGCCGTCCTTTATCCAAATCAACATCTTTTCTGAACAGTTTCCTTGCTTCGGAAGGACGTAAACCGCAGCAATACAGCAATTTTACAAGCGCCGGAATGACCAGATGGCGCACTGGAAAATTTCTTTTGACAGGAAGATGCTCCAGCACATCCCAGATTGCGATAATTTCTGCTTCGGTATAAATATGCGGTACAGCAGGAGTACCTTTTCTCGCAAGATTAACCGGGATAAGATACGCTTCTTCACCAATACAGTTTAGATACCGTGCAAATTCACGTATTGGAAAGATACGATTTCGGAAGGTGTTTCTGCACTCGGTTTCCTTACGGACAGCCCATGCCAAACAAATTTCTTTTGTCAATTTCGTTTCCTGCGGGTAATGTTCCAGACAGAAGGAATCAAAATTCTGAAGAATTATGCTTGAACGAAGATACGGATAACCGAGAGCATTTTTCTGTTCAATAAATGCTTTTAGACGAACAGAAAAATTACTGTGAAATGTGTAATTCATTCCTGTACCACCTCCTGATCTGATGGGATAAGGGGTAATGCACAGAGCTTTAAGCCTTCTTCTTCCACAGACAAATATGGTTTCATGGAATTCATCTGACTATGACCGAGCAGTTGTTGTATCAATTCCATTGGTATTTCATTTTTCAAAAGACCAGTGCCGAAAGTACGGCGAAAGCTATGGAAGCTACGTCGTTTTTTTGGATCATAAAGTCCAATGAGGCGCATATATTTGCTGACCATTCCACTTGCTGATCTGTTTTTCAATGGTCTGAGGTGTCCGGTATGACAAATAAAAATATATGGCAGTTCACAGTCAGGACGATGATAAAGCAGATATTCTGCAATCGCATTTCCCGATTCAACAGGAAGTGGCAAAGAAAGTGGAATACCTGTTTTATGCTGAACAATATTGATTTTTTTGGCTCTCCAATCGATGTTTTCTCGTTTCATACGAACGATATCACAGGCTCTTAGACCTGTCTGAACTGCTAACAGCATGATAGCATAATCCCGTTTTCCTATTGATGTTGACTGGTCAGGCGTTGCAAGCAAGCTTTTTACTTCATTATCTGTAAAAGGCTCATGAAATGTCTTTTTAGTTGCTGCTGTTTCTGGCAGAGCGCTGCTCAAATTTGTAGAAGTTATTCCCACATCAAACAAATAATTCAAAAATCGGCGAACTGCATACAAAAAATTACCAGCACCACTAAGATAATTCGCTGCCAGCTTTGTGATACAACGATTTACTGTGATCGGCATAAGCTGTTCTACGGAATAAATTCCGTCGTCCTCTAAACCAAACATAAAACGTCGCACAGCGCTGCGAATGGTAGGAACTGAGCTTTCATATACCCGGTTTTCTTTTTTCAGATAATTGCAAAAATCATTGAGAATATTTGCAAACTCATCTCCTGGAATACGAAGATTCCAATTTGGCACCTTCTTTAAAGTAATATTTCCATTTTCGCGCATATCTTTAATCAGATATGCGGCCTTCCGCAGATTCTGATACGATTGACGTGAAGTTTTACCTTCCTCGTAATGTTTTCTTTTCGCAGCAACAAGAGCATCAGTGATTTCCTCTGAGTAGGTTTCTGTTCCGGCTTCATAATGGCTGCGCAAAATGACAGTCAGTCCTTCACTTGTGTAATGCTTGATACTGCTTTGTGTAAATTCATAGTCAATTAGCATCTGTCTTACTTTCCAGATCAGAACAAATAGATTATCAGGATCACCGAGCTGTTTATCAGTAGGAGTGTCCAATACAACGCTTTGAGTCGATTTCCCATGTGAATAGTCCCATGGACGCAATGGTTTCATTTCTACCTTATCAGTGGTTACAAAATGCTTCAGCAATTCACAGCTACGTCTTAAATACTGCCATTTCCATGTTGAAAATTCTTTGCTTTTGTAATCCAGATACATTTCCTCTAAATATGTATCCAGCATATTTAAACTTATTTCAGTGATTTTCTTGCGTTTGTAATACCTAATCATATTTCCAAATCCAGTGAAACGGTATACTTTTAGCTTTTTTGCGCTTGCTCCGTACTTTTTGAGTTGATTCAGTATTTCATCAACTTTCTCTTGCAAATTAAATTTCTTCATTGTTCCTCCATTTGTATGCTTGTCAGGTAAGCTCTGTGCTTAATATTATACAATAGAAGAACATACTTGTCTAATTAGTTATTCCGAATTTTGATTCAGAAACTCCATATTTTATGGACTTTCCTTTCTTTATTCGGAATAACTCTTTTTACGGAATAA
>CAMWXM010000299.1 GCA_947178195.1 uncultured Ruminococcus sp. | reverse complement strand
AGTGTCAAAAAACGACCAAATAATGCAAACTTATTGATTTCTTATGTAATTAATGCTATATTAAGTGTAAGCAGGAATGTTCGGAAGAAAGAGCAGATGTGCAGTCCGAATAGAAATGTTCAGACTGCATAATATTTTTGAATAAAATCAAAAATTCGACTTTTCACTGCAAGTTTCCGTACAGATATAGATTTTGTGCTATAATATATCAGAACAGATGTAGCGTATTTTAACAGTACTATATTTTGAGTTGTAAGGTGTGTTTTCCTGATTGACAGGATAACTTAAAAAACGATAGGAGTAAAATAAATTGATTTCAATAGGTTTGATTTTACAGGACAGATATGAGATAATAGCTGAACTTGGAAAAGGCGGAATGAGTACGGTATATCTCGCCAAGGATAAAATGTTAGGCTCATACTGGGCAGTAAAAAAGGTTGTAAACGACGGCGGCAAGGACATAAAGGCGTTCAAAAAGGAAGTAGAGTTGCTGTCTGGTTTGAATCATGCTGATATTCCGAGAATTGTTGATAAAATAGAATACAATGGAAGCTTTTACGTTGTAATGGATTTTGTTGATGGTGCTTCACTTGGAAAAAAAGTACTTGCTGAGGGGCCACAGTCTGAAAAAGATGTTGTTGAATGGGCGAAAATGCTTTGTGATGTGCTGGAATATCTGCATACTGTAAAATCAAATCCTATCGTTTACTGCGATTTAAAACCTGATAATATAATGCTGACCAAGGCTGGAAGGACGAAGCTGATAGATTTTGGTATTGCCAAGGAGTGTGTTCACGGTCAAGCTTATACCGGAGAGGCTGTGGGAACTAAGGGTTATGCAGCTCCGGAACAGTATAGTGGAGCGAGTAATATTCTTGATGAACGCACCGATATTTACAGTTTTGGTGCATCCTTATCATATATTCTTACAGGTATTTTACCGTCGAAACCACCGAATGGCGTAAAATCTGTAAGGGAGTTTAATCCGAAGCTTTCTGAAGGAATTGATTTTATTATAAGCAAGTGTACCAAAGATAATCCCGAAGAAAGATATAGGAATTTCAAAGAGGTTCACACTGATTTAAATGATATTAATGAACTTACCAGTTCGTACAGAAGAAAGATGCGAAATAGGTTGGTAAGCTTTTATATAAGCGCTGCAGTTTGCCTGCTGTGCTTAATACCGATGATGACAGGATATTCAGGGGAACAGGCTCAAAAGGCAGACAGCTATCAATATTACTATCAGCAGGCTGCCGCCGCTTTACAAAAAGAGGATTACGAAGCAGCGGCGCAGAATTATATTATGTCAATAGAGTATAGACCAGAACTTACAGAAACATATCTTCTGTACTTTAATAGCATGCTGCCTCGTGAAAATGATGATAACTATATCACTCTTACGAAAAATGCGATAGATATTATGAGAAATTCATATATTGACAATAGAAATAGTAAGATATATAAGAATACTGAAATTGCATATCAAGTGATGAAAAAATGTGTTGAGGTTAATGATTCATCATATGCAGGATATGCGCTGGATTACATAGAACTGCTTAAAGAAAACAAATACAAATCGGATGAATTGAAGTATTTTGAGATACTTGCTTTGAATTGTTCTAGTAATTTGGCTACGCAGGATTTTGATCAGATTCAGCAGGCTCTGACTGAATTAGAGGAATATACAGATAATGCGGTTATTTCTGCTGACGATAAATTGGGAAACTACTATACAATTATGAATTTGTACAGTGAGTATCCAATATATTTGACAGATTCCTATGAAAAAATATATCGGCTTGGAGTAAAATCAAAAGATATAATTGACGGAAGCATAGAATCTGACGAATTAACATTCAGTAGTATTATTCCTATGTATGAGCTTATAGCTTCTGCATTGTATAACAGCGGAATTATCGAAAAGAATACGGATAATAAATTTGAAAAATATACATTGAGCTTGGAATGGTATGGGTATCTTAACGACCTGAACGATAATCTGTCGGAAGTTTTGTGGCTGAAAAAAGCAAATGCATATAGAAATCTTTATAATCTAAGTAATGATATATCGTATTTGGAGCAATCAGTAGAAGAATTTGAAAGCATAACAAATGCATATTCTGCAAGTTTCTTAGGTCAGGTTTATTTGTCAATGTCATATCTTGATTTTGAACTTGCTAAAGATGTAAGCAGACAGAATTATTCAAAGGCAATTGAAAGCTATGAGAAAGCGGAACAGATGAAAGAAAGCGATAAGAGTCTGTCAGCAGCGGAGCTTTCTCAGTTTGGCTCTCTTAAGCAGGCATATGTAAATGCAGGATTAATGGAGGGATAATAGGTATGTATAAAATAATGATGTATGCGGGAACTGCAGGTGTAGTTTTATTTTTTCTGCTTTCGGTGTTTTTGTTTATAAAGAATAAAGTTCCGTCTACCATAATGTACTTTATTAATCTCAGAAGAAAAGGTGTAGATATTTGGTCTGCAAATAAAAAGCAGCGCATTGCTAGGGTTGAAAAAACGGATCGTTTGGAGAGTGTTGAAGCAGAAAATAATAATTATGAACCAACAGAACTTCTTGATGATATAAAAGAAAATTTGGAAAGTACGGAACTTCTGCCGGATTATTCGGAAAAGTAGAAATGAGGAAAATATGAAAAAATCAAAGAATAAATATTTTTTATTTTCAATGATGATTATAATATTCTTGATTCTGTTTATTGGAATTATTCGTATAATTGTTGTAAAAGCATATGCGAAAATAGATGATAACAGCGGATTGACCTTTTATACTAATAACACTGAAGTATCAATACCTGTTAGTAATATAAATTCGGATATGTATGCAATAATTGCAAATAAAAGCGACAGTGGATATCTTCAAAAAATTGATACTATTTTTTTACATGCAGGCAGTGAAAGTTTAATAATGCATGTTGACGAATTAGAAGATAGTAAGTGTCAGGAGTTTTATTTGTCATTTTGCGAAGCGTATATTGGGCAGGATTTAATATTGCCTGAAGATATTATAGCAGATGTAGGTGAAATTTATGTAAACTGCAATATTGGGGAATGTGTGTTCAAAAAAATAAGTGTTGTTACTGATAAAACAGCTCCTAAGATAGAAGATGTTCAACAAAGCAAAAATGAAAATGGAAGTATAGTATTATCGGTTATCGCTTCTGATAATGACGGATCGGGAGTTTATTTATATAATTTTAATGATGAAGAATGGTCGATTGATAACTATAAGGAATTTAATTCCAGTGAAGAGGTAATTATATGCGTAAAGGATAAGGTAGGAAATATAAGCGATAAGTATATATATAATATTGACAGTACAGACAGTTCAAGACCCAAAATCAAAGGATATGTAACGGGTAAAGGTAAATGGGCATTTGGACTTGATGGTGAAACGTATTATGAAAGCGCTGAAATTAAAGTCGAAGCTGAGGATGATATAACATCGCAGGATGAATTACTATTTAGCGTAAATGGCAGTGAATTTACTTATAGTAATAGTATTACCATTAATACCAATGGTGAATATAAAATAATTGCTAAAAATAATTCCGGCAGAGAAAGTGATGTAGAAACTGTTATTGTAAATATCATAAATGAAGCTCCAAGGATTGAAAATGTTAGTATGGATACGAAATTGATCGAGGGAAAACGTTATACAAATTCTGAGGAAATTACGGCTTCTTTTGAGATTATTAATAATGGTGCAAAATATGATATTGAAAATATTACAGCGATGTTTGGAAATGAAAAATTGACAATTAACAATGATGGAAATAATAAATATACTGTCAAAATTAATGTTAATAGTAAAATATCTGTTGATAAACAGTTGTCAAT
>CAMWXM010000298.1 GCA_947178195.1 uncultured Ruminococcus sp. | reverse complement strand
GATGATGCCTTAGCAGAAACACTTATTGATTCTGTATTTTCAGATTTTATTCATGTATATTTTAAATGCATCAATGAAGAGATTACTGAAGAACACCTTGCGGCATTAAAAAACAAAATTAATACGCTTAAAAATGAACGTGTCAAAGATTCTGAAACGGAAAAGAAAGTGACTGAATTGGAATCTGCCATATCTGATCTTCAGAAGGAATTGGAACAAACTCAGCAAGAACTTACGGAGACCTGTTCAAGCAAAGATGAAGAAATTTTTGCATTAGAAAAACAGCTTTCAGAAGCACAAGAAAAAATTAAACAGCTTGAATTCAGCTCAACACTTAATGAATCAGAAATCGTTGATAATGACTTGCTATTAGAGTATGATGACAGCAAATTCATGACGTTACCTTTAATTCCTGATAATAATTATGTTTCATTATGTTTTGTCTCTAATTCTTACGACGGCGAAAGATGGCTTATAAGATGTGCAGATATAGATCAAAACGGTAATTTGGAAAAATTTTATAAAAACGATGAAATTCCATATTTATTTGCAAATCGAGACAAACTGTTTCATAAAGATGGTCCTGTTTATGACGGTATATTTGGTGTATGGGATTGGTCGGCTGTTGCCAGAAATTCAGATCCGTCAAAAGATTATGTAATAACTAAGTATAATCCTAATATTTTACCAATCGAAGTTGTTATATTTCCTGAATTTCATTCTGTTGATGAATTAATTAACGAACTTAAAGGTGGTATTTCATATCAGCCAAAGAGCAACAGAATAATTTTTGCTGTAAACAGAACTAATGGCAGATGTGAGGGCGTTCTTTGTAATAAAAAAGATTTGCAAATTACAAGTGAGAGCATTATTTTTTCTGAATCAATAGCTCTGGTTCCGATATATGAATTTAGTTGTGATGATATAATTAATGTCAAAGATAACATTTGGTTTTATAAAAAACTTGCAGTTGGTGTTCCGAAAAAGATTTACCGTATAAAAACTCAAATGGAAATTGTAAAAGATACTGTATTAAATTCAATTTCTTGGACTAATTATAAACAGCGTGGGGTTTTGAAATCAGATTACAAAATATTTAAGGAGTTTTTAACATCTCTTCCGATAGAAGATATCAACAAAAAAATTTGTGTTGCTTGCCGTTGCGGTTCTCAAACAGCTTCACAGTTATTACAGCAATTTATTGATCATTTATTTGAGTATGTTGATGAGAAAAGTTTTGATGATTCTGTAATTGTGACTGCTATTTCAGGCAATGCAGCATTAATGGACAAAGCCAAGACGTTAGTTGCTGAGGATTGGAAAAAAGAAAATTCTTATATTACAGCTAAAGCTCAGGAAGAAATTAATAAGTTGAATGCTCAAATAGAAGAAGCCAATAAAATACTTTCTAATGCAAATTATGAACTTGCACAGGTAAAGCAAGAAGATGCGGCGTTGTCAGCTTTGATTTCTGAAAAAGAAAAATTAGCAGCAAATGTTGAAACTGCTGTATCTGACAGAATCAAAAAAGCACAGGAGAATGCAGCTGATTTTATAGCAAATATGGCCTTTGTCGGCGGTTCTTTACTTAATATTAATTCCGTTTCAAAACCTGGTGCCAAATATGAAGTCATACAGTATGATACCATTTCTGATAATTTAGAACCACATAAAAATTGGTCTGAAGTGATAGATACAGTTGTATATGAACTGGAGGAAGCAGGGGTATCTTCAAAGCACGCTCGTGGATTATCAGCGTATCTGTGTGCTGCATTTATTGAAAAACAGCCAATATTGTTGGTCGGTCCAAACGCAATGGACATTGTCGAAGCTTTTAGTGTTTCTCTGCTTGGCGGCAAATATGGAGTGTTAAACTGTGATGAAAATTATTCACAAGATTTGATAAATATTATTGGTGCTGAAAATGAACGCATTATAGCTATAAAAAATTTCACTGCGAGCGGATGGATGAATAATCTGCCGTATATTGTTTCAAGAGAAGATACTATGTTCTTTGTCATTCATCCATATGACGAGGATATTCAGGTAGAGCCTAAAAGTCTGTATAGTTATATGCTTCCATTATTTACAGGTTTTTTTGTTGAAAGATCTGCAAATAGGAAATATATTGGTGGATTCTTTGAAGAAGGGTTTGAGGAATATATACACAAAAAATCTTTAAAAAATGAATTGAAAATCCTCTCAGGATTACCAATGCCTTTGATCATAAGAAACAAAATATCTAACATCATTACTGTTATGCATGATCTTTTTCCGGAAGCTACAAACGATGATGATTTCATGTTTGCAGCATTGCCATATTCATATGCAACTATGAATACGATGCAGTTAGTGGAAAACAGCCAATCCTTTATATCCGCAGATCTGCGTCGTGATTTAATTGATACTTTAGGAGAATTTTAATGAAAAAATATAACAGTCTACTTTTAAACATTGCCGAGAGATATGATATAAAGAAAGGTAATAGTGAATCAGACGAAAAATGGAAGTCACGAATAATATACAGTATATGTGGATTGATGGCATATTCTTCTCTTTGGGATGAAATTGATGAAGAAGCTATTTCAATTGTTCATATGAAGAACAGGATAAGGACTATTTTAGATGATTATCAATGCATCTATCCGGAAGTAAAAAACTTATTTCTGACTAATTCAAAAAATCTTGAAGATGAGATAAGCGATATTTTTCAGAACTGCGGTATTGTTTATCATTGTCCTCATCGTATAATTCCGTCATTGAGAAAAGAAGCTTCGTTTTGTAACATTTCTTTTCAACGTGGATTCCCTATTGATGACATTGTAAATATATCCGGATTGGGAATGTATTCTGATATTAATTCTGAAGGCAACTCTCTTCAGTTGAAAAAAATGTTTGGTCTTGAGGAGAGAACTTTGCATGATGTGTGGTCTGCAATTGTGTCAAAAGCTGAATGGCAGCAAATATTTAAATTTGATACGACAACTGAATACCTTAGACTAAAGCCGCCATTTACTAAAGGGTATTGGGTAAATCAAGCAGATACAGGCGGTGTAATATCTTTACTTCGCACAGGTATAAAAGGGGTACAGAATTATTTTTTATATAGAGAGATAAACGAAAAATATGAAGTCAGCCCCCTGCCATACTGGCAGGTTGAAGAATATAATTATAGGACTATTGCAAGTGCGTGTTTATCAGAATACAAAGTTCTTCCGTCTATTGAATTTAACAATGATGGTGAAATTATTAACATCCAATTAAATTATTTGTTACCACCAAGAGAATTAAACTTTTTAAAATTATATAGCTGGCCTGATTCATGCAATACACTTCCATCTAATTTTAAAATGAAGTGTACAACGAAAGTATTTTATGCAATAAAACATGTGCTGCAAGATGAAGGTTATGAATTTGCAGAGAGGTGAGTTTATGTCAAATGGAGCAAATTTTGTTCATAAAAAACTTAGAACAGAGTTAGAAAATTATATTAAATCACAGTATTTTGGGAAATCACCGGTATTACTTTCTGCTTTAGAAGAGCATATTGACGATGAGGGCTTACTTTATCAGAAACCCTTTATCGAATCATCTCCTGCATATGTCAGTGTTATAAATGGCATACAGAAAGCCGATATTGAGGAATGGTTAAAATTATTTTTTGAGCAGTTGTCAAACTCAGGTCTTGGTGTTTTTCCCTCTCCGTTTTCCCATCAAATAAATGCTTTGGAGGCCTCTGTCCATGGTGAAGATTTGTTTGTATCTACAGGTACAGGTTCAGGTAAAACAGAATGTTTTATGTGGCCTCTTCTTGCTAAAATAGCCATAGAAGCCAAAAATTCAAAAAATTCGTGGAAAAAGAGAGGCATTCGTACAATAATTATGTATCCAATGAA
>CAMWXM010000297.1 GCA_947178195.1 uncultured Ruminococcus sp. | reverse complement strand
TACGAGATGTAGAGAGGTCCCGTTGGCTCGGAGATGTGTACAAGAGTCAGATCTTGATCATTGCGATCCTTATGCATTTTATTCTGAAAAGCGTCCCGGCAATGCTTCAAAAATTGCAAAACTGAATAAGCAAAAATTTCATGATAAGCGCTGGCTCAATAAAAGGAGCGATCATTTTAATAAACCAATCAATATTTATGAGCTGCATTTTGGATCTTGGAAAAAGAAAAATGATAGTGTTGAAGATGGTTGGTACTCCTATTCTGAACTTGCCAAGCTTCTTGTACCTTATTTGAAGGAGAATGGATACAATTATGTCGAACTGATGCCTTTAAACGAATATCCTGCTGATGCTTCATGGGGATATCAAGGAACAGGTTTTTTCAGTCCAACTTCACGTTATGGAACACCCGATGAACTGCGAGAATTTGTGAATCATTGTCATAAAAATGATATTGGAGTAATTATGGACTTTGTTCCTGTTCACTTTGCAGTTAATGATTATGCTCTATGGAATTATGATGGTACAGCTTTATATGAATATCCTCATGTTGATGCAGGTTTTAACGAATGGGGTAGTTGTAATTTTATGCACTCTCGTGGCGAAGTACGTAGTTTTCTGCAATCATCAGCATATTATTGGCTAAAAGAATTTCATTTTGATGGACTTAGATTAGATGCTATAAGAAACTTGATTTATTGGCAAGGAAACACGGAACGAGGTGAAAATAAATCTGCTGTAGAATTTATCAAGACGATGAACGAAGGTTTAAAGGCACGAATGCCTGATGTTATACTGATAGCTGAAGATTCTTCTGCCTATCCTGATGTTACAAAGCCTGTATGTGAAGGAGGATTGGGATTTGATTACAAATGGGATATGGGATGGATGAACGACACACTTGATTATTTTCGACTTGCTCCAAAAGACAGAATAACGCAGTACCACAAGCTGACATTCAGCATGATGTATTACTACAATGAACGTTTTATTTTACCATTTTCTCATGATGAAAATGTTCATGGCAAGGCTACTATTATTCAAAAAATGAATGGTAATTATGAAGAAAAATTTCCGCAAGCAAGAGCACTTTATTTATATATGATAACGCACCCGGGCAAAAAGCTGAATTTTATGGGAAATGAATTTGGACAATTTCGTGAATGGGATGAAAATAGGGAACAAGATTGGGATATTCTTCACTATCCTATTCACGACGCTTTCCATAAATACATACTCGAATTGAATAAGATATATCTTGAAAATCCTGCACTTTGGAATGATTATAATGATGAAGGATTTCGTTGGATAGATTGTCATCAGGAACAAAAATGTTTCTATGCTTATGAAAGAAATGGGAGTGGTCAAACATTGATAGCGGTATTTAATTTTTCAAATAAAACCGTTGATTACGACCTTTCATTCGAGTTTCCCTTTGTTCTCAATCTCCTTATTGACAGCGACAATCAAATTTATTGTGGAAATACCATTTCAAAGTCTATTATCTACAGCAAGGGTAATTCTATATGTTTACAATTATCACCTTTTTCTGGAAGATTGTATGATTTCGAGAAAATAGAGAACAATACTTCTGAATGATAGATCAAACAAAGATTTCAAACAAAACAACATTGTTTGTTTTGGAATTGAAATTTAGACTAACCTCAATCGGAGGATATGAGAATGAGCAATCAGCTAAAAAATACAACCAGTCCATATCTGTTACAGCACTCAGAAAATCCGGTTAACTGGTATCCATGGCACAGCAAAGCCTTTGACAAGGCAAAAACTGAGGATAAACCGATTTTTCTGAGTATTGGATACAGTACCTGTCACTGGTGTCACGTTATGGCGCACGAGAGCTTTGAGGATGAGAAAACAGCTGAAATCCTCAATAAATATTATGTTTCAATTAAGGTTGACCGTGAGGAACGTCCCGACATCGACAGCGTATATATGTCAGTGTGTCAGGCGTTCACTGGCAGCGGAGGCTGGCCTATGAGCATTTTCATGACATGGGATAAAAAGCCGTTTTTTGCAGGCACATATTTCCCGCCGAAATCGCATTATGGAATGCCCGGATTTCCCGATTTGCTGAACGCCATTGCAAGTCAGTGGAATAATAACCGCAGGGAGCTTTTACAGTCCGCTGAACAAATCATTTCGCATTTAGAAAATGAGGGATCAAACAACAGCAACGCAAGCAATAAAAATTTGATTGAACAGGCGATACAGATATTTTCAGACAGTTTTGATGAGATAAATGGTGGATTTGGTTCTGCACCAAAGTTTCCGACTCCACACAATCTTTTATTTTTGATGTTATATGCAAAGCAGAATCAGGATCTTGACACCATGAAAATGGCGGAGAAAACGCTCCTGCAAATGCGGAAAGGTGGCATTTTCGATCATATCGGTTACGGATTTTCAAGATACTCCACAGACAGATATTTTCTTGCACCGCATTTTGAAAAAATGCTCTATGATAACGCACTTATGATAATTGCATATTCAGTGGCTTATCGTCTTACAAACAACAAAGTCTATCTTGATACAGCAGAAAAAACGGCGGAATATATTCTTCGTGAAATGACATCTCCTGACGGCGGATTTTACAGTGCACAGGATGCAGACAGCGATGGCGTGGAGGGAAAATTCTATACCTTCACACTGAATGAAATCCTTGACGTATTGGGTGAGAAAAAAGGCAGAAAATTTGCACAGATCTTTGATATCACCTCAGGCGGTAACTTTGAGAGTGTGAACATTCCTAACCTGCTGAAAGGCAATGATCTGACATCGGATTTCGATGATGAACTTAATAAATTGTATGATTATCGGAAAAATCGTACAAAACTTCATCTTGACGATAAAATACTGCTTTCGTGGAACTCCATGATGATTGCAGCATTGTCTATGATCTACAGAGTTTCACACAATGAAAAATATCTGAATGCTGCTGTCAATGCACAAAGGTTTATTGAGAACAATTTGCGTAATGATACTCGAATTTATACAAGCTGGCGTGACGGAAAACATTCAGAAAACAGTTTTTTGGACGATTATGCTTACTATATTGCCGCATTGATTGAACTCTATAATACCACTTTGGACAGCAGTTACCTTGAAAAATCAAAACAATTGTGCACTGAAGCAGTCAAACGTTTTTATGACCATAAAAATGGCGGATTTTATCTTTCAGAATTAGAGCATACAGAACTATTTCTGAATCCGAAAGAAGTCTATGACGGGGCGATTCCAAGCGGAAATTCTATTATGGTGTATAACTTTGTAAGATTGTATCAGCTTACAGAGAACGAAAAATACCGTGAATTTACTGAAAAACAGTTGTATTTTTTGTCATCTCAAGCAAGTATTTATCCAGCAGGATATTGTATGTTTCTGCTGGCAAAAATGCTGCATGAAAATCCGCCAGAGCATATTACTGTTGCTGTGAAGAGTCAATCAGATTTGGAAAAAGTAAAAGAAAATATTCCGTTTTTAGCAAACGTATCAATTATACGAGAAAGTGAAAAATATCCATTGCTGAATAAAAAAACGACCTATTATATCTGCAAAAATCACACTTGTTTGTCGCCGACAAATGACTTTCCTATGGTACTTTGATTCTTCCAATAACAAAATAACAGCCGCAGTTTTCTTCACTGCGGCTGCTTTACGTTTGCTAAAAAGTTTTTGAATTTGATTCTATTTGAAAATTGGAAACATTGCTCGGTGTGGGGATTATTTTTAAAGAATGATTGCTGAGGGATTCGAAATACGTTTTTATTGGCATTACAGACAAAAACAGGGCGTAATTTTGTGCACAATATAGAAAAAGAGAAAAACTATTGACTTAGAGTCCACTCCAGATATTATAATAATGACAGTAGATTTGTGTGT
>CAMWXM010000296.1 GCA_947178195.1 uncultured Ruminococcus sp. | reverse complement strand
CACTCTTTAATAGTGAGCATTTCGACAGGTGATTTGGCTGCCGGAGCAGCTGTAACAGGTTTCTCATAATTCGCAAATTTTTCAATTAGCGCAAGAATTGCGGAAGTGAATTCTTTGTCAATGTTCATAGTCGTTTCTCCTTTTTGTCGTTAAAATATGTCAAACAAATATATTAGAGAATTTGTTTTAATCTATTATATCATATTTTTGCATAAAATCCATAGGTAAAATTAACAAAATTTTACTTTTCTTACAAAAGCACACCTTTGTAATTTATGATAGAATAGAATTTTTTTCACGTTTATGTATAAAAAAATGTTTCGTCAATTTGCACAAAAACAAATTCTGTTCCACGAAAAAATTTTTCGCAGAACAGAATGTTTTAAGCTGCAATCGGAATTATGTTAAAAAAATCTGTTCATTTCCGATGGCAGAAAGGATTTAAAGGTTAGAGTTAATCTGACAAGAATTAGGGTAATGCTACACGCTTATTTCATCATACGGTATATCTTCACGTTTCATTGCCTGCTCAAGCAGGTCGACATAGCGTCCAACCACCAAGAAAAACGCATAAAACAAGCAGTCCTGCATTTTCATATTTTCGGGGATTGGGTCAGTATTAACTACGCCCGAATACTCACAAAACCGTTGCATAAAAAGCTCTGCAATTTTGTGCAGGCGCAGGAAATTTGTGACATCTTTCTTCAGCAGTTTCCGCCTGATAAGGTGTGCGAGAGAACCGTATGTATTGGTGATCGACAGTGGGAAAATTTCCCCACTGTCGCTTACAATAACGTGTCTGGTAATTTTCCCGCCGGCAATTTTTCTCAGCCTTGCGGCGTGCATACTGAGTGTGTCAAACATAGCCTTATCGGTGATTTCAGGAAAGTCCCTAATGGATGCCCTCACAAATTTTACGATATGATAAATATCACGGCAGTCTGACCGGCTGTCGGGTTTGCAGCCTTCGGCAAGCTCTATTGCCGCTGTTACGGCATTTTCAAGTATTTTAATGTTGTACATTGGTAGCTCCTTTCTTAATGTGTCAAAGTGCTGTATGGCTTGATTTTATCAGCCATAATGGCTTTTTCTCCGGTTGTGATAATGATAGCCTTATCTCTTGGAGTACACAGAACCGTGTCGGGTGTCTTGAAGATACGGTTTCCGATAAACTCTGCTGTTTGCAAGTCCTGTGAACCAAGATAGATTATGTGGTCGCAGTTGTTAATGATAGTAGTTGCCTCGGCATGAGTGTACATAGCTTCAAGCTGCGTCATACTTTGTAAGACAAGGCTTACGGAGATATCCCTCGACCGTATGACAGATATTATCTTGTCAAAGTCGGGAATCCTTGCACTTGAGGCAAAGTCGTCCATGATAATACGAACAGGAACTTTCAATCTTCCATCATAGCGTGAATCAGCATTGGAACATAGAATTTGCAGTGCTTGTGTATAAAAGACATTGATAAGGTTATCAAAGGTTCTATCTGTGTCGCTGACATTCAGGAATAACACTGTTTTCTCTCTGCCAAGGCTTAAAATATCGAAACTTTTCGGATTTTCAAAAATAGTTTTCGCTTCTTCAAAGTCAAAAGGCTCTAATGCGCGGTTTGCAAACTCCATAATACACGACCACATCTTCTCTGCACCCATGACACTGTTAAGATGTGTGAATTTCTTTGCAGCATAGCTGTTCGGATTTGTCTCTGCCCATTTGATAAACGAGAGATTTCCTCCCGGTTTTAAGAAACGTGTGTGTAACTCGCAGACGGAAATCATATTCTGTTCTTCCGGTGGTAGTGTTTCAAGGCAAAATGCTATCAAGAACGCAATATATCCGGCAGCAGCCTGCTCCCAAAACGGCTCAACTGCGTCCAACATCGGCATGATGTTGGATGCAAGTGTGAGAACGTCCTGTTCACGGTATTTGCCGTTTTTGTATCGGCGGATACCGCTTAAAGGATTGTATCCGCAGGACTTTTCGGGGTGTACCAAGTCCAGTGTACACACCCGATAGCCTTTGGATTTCAAATCTTTTGTAAACATTTTTTCCAACTGCCCTTTGGTGTCCGAAACAACAAGACTTCCGTTCAGATTCTGCAAATTCGGGATAACATATGAGCATATATTTGTACCCACTCTGGAATACATCACCTCAATGGACGCTATGAATATTTAAGGAGGCAAGCTTATGAAAATATATCGGCAAATTACCGATCTTATCGGAAATACTCCTCTTGTGGAGCTGGTCGGCATTGAAAGGTCACAGGACCTGAAAGCCGTAATTCTCGGGAAGCTCGAATATTTCAATCCCGCAGGAAGTGTAAAGGACAGGATCGCAAAGGCAATGATAGACGATGCGGAAGAAAAGGGGCTTCTTACCCCCGACAGCGTGATAATTGAGCCGACAAGCGGAAATACAGGTATCGGACTTGCGGCGGTCGCAGCGTCAAGAGGATATCGTCTGATTATTACAATGCCCGAAACCATGAGCATTGAACGCCGCAAGCTGATGAAAGCATACGGTGCCGAACTCGTGCTGACGGACGGTGCAATGGGAATGAAAGGTGCAATAATAAAGGCACAGGAGCTTGCCTCCCGGATACCGAACAGCTTTATTCCGTCACAGTTTACAAATCCTATAAATCCCGACGTTCATTTCAAGACCACGGGAGCCGAGATATGGAACGACACGGACGGTACGATAGATATTTTTATTGCGGGAGTGGGAACAGGCGGCACGGTCAGCGGAGTGGGAATGTATCTGAAATCAAAAAATCCCGACATTCAGGTCGTTGCAGTTGAGCCTAAGGATTCCCCTGTTTTGTCAGGCGGGAAACCCGGCGCACATCAAATTCAAGGTATAGGTGCAGGCTTTGTACCGAATACTCTTAACACGGATATTTATGATGAGATAATAACTGTTGGAAATGATGATGCTTTTGAAGCAGTCAGACTCCTTGCTGCAAGAGAGGGCATACTGGCAGGTATTTCCTCGGGAGCTGCGGCGTGGGCGGCGATACAGCTTGCCAAGCGTTCCGAAAATGCAGGAAAAACCATTGCAGCGGTTTTTCCCGATACGGGTGAACGGTATCTCTCAGCTTGTGTGTTTGATAGCTTTTGACAATCACATATACTATGCACGATGGTTTTAGGATTAATCGCCGAAATGCTATAGCTGTAGTCAAATACTCACGCAGAAAAAAGCAAGAGAAAATATCATTGATAACGGTACAGCTTGCTGATGTAATAAAAAATTCCCTGTTTAAAAGCCTCGCTTTTTTACAGGGAATATTTTTAGTATGTGCCGGGCGAATCAAAGAAGCCTGCCGTCACTGAATATCAGACTAACAGTCAGCATTTTCTCGGAGTATTCCGCAGAAATTTCTCCGCCCATCTGCTCGGTGAGAAGCTTTGCAATTGACAGTCCGAGACCTGTGAAATTGTTCCCTGTCTGAGCAGTGTAAAAGCGGTCAAAAAGTCTTGCCGTCAGCACCGGATCAAGGCCGGGAGCAGTGTTGGAAAATGTCATCTCACCGGTTTCATACAGACGGACAATAAGGTCACCGCTGCTGTATTTTACGGCGTTGCTGATGATATTTCCCAGTATCCTTTTAAGAGCCGTCCTGTCAAGATACCTCTCCACAGGCGTTTCGGAAATTTCGATCACCGGGTCAATGCCCTGTCCCGTTATCGCACCGTAAAACTCCGCAAGACTTTCCTCAAGAATACTGTTAAGGTCAATTTTTTCATAAGTCATCTCGCTTCCGAACGCCGATGCCGTGTATCTGAAAAGCTCTTCAGTCAGCTGCTTCATAGCCTCAGTGCGCCCTCTGATGATCTCCAGATATTTCTCGGCATTTTCGCTTTTTTCATCTCTCTCCAGCAGGTCGAGATATGCCGAAACCGCCGTTAGTGGCGTGCGCAGG
>CAMWXM010000295.1 GCA_947178195.1 uncultured Ruminococcus sp. | reverse complement strand
ATCCTTTTTGTGCATTTTCACTAATTCATTCTGAAAATGCTCATTTATAGTATAAAATATGCCATTACAACGGACAAGGCAATTTTTGAATTAAATAATATTTCGATGAAAATTTGAAATGAAATTAAAAGTAAATTTGTCAGGATAGATAAAATAAGCATTATCGCAAAACTGCTGAGATTAGTTTTATTCATACCTGAAATAACGATATAAATTAAAATTTTCATTATTTCAAAAGCTATTACTGCCAAAAGGCTCTCTGCATATATTTTATTTAAAATGGCAGTACGTTTTTTTCTTCGCACTAAAACATATTTTCCATACCCATTTATATACTTTTCAGCTTCTCCGAATACATAAAATGTTATTATTGCAAAGCTTAAAAAATGTGCCAGAAGCAACATTATGTTGTTTTCTGGATTTATGCCTCTGTATAATATCGACAAATCGGATATATGATATAAGCTGTTTATTAAAATGCAGTAAAATACTGCCATAAGCAATGTACATATTTTCTTAATGCTCATGTAATATTACATCCTTATTCTTAATTTGAAATAAGTTGAATATCGAGATGATTATAATTATTGGAGCAAATGCACAAAAAGCATTTTTACAAATTAAAATCAGCGGAATATTGCTTTCATAATAACTCGAAAACACGCTAATACATTCTATCGGCGTATATATATTAAAAATAATATTTACAAATGTTAAAGCAACACTGACGGCAAAAGCGATTAAAATTCCAATATATGGTTTAAAGGTTTTGATATATACAAGCATATAGATATTGCCAATCGTAAAGTAATACAAAATCAGTACCACAAACTGACAAATCAAAGCCGCAAAAAAGTGTATTTCTTTCATGCTGTCAAAGGTCTGGTTCTTACGCTACCGCTTGGTTACTACCTTGACCGCAACACCAACGAAGTGAAAATTGATGAGGATACGGCATGGATAGTGCGTGAAGTGTTCAGCCTTTATGTTTACGGTTATGGACTTACTACCATTGCCAAAAAGATGAATGCTGATGGTATTCGCTCTCCCGAATATTATTTTAATAGAAAACTTGCCGAATGGAAACCCGATATTTCCAAGAAATACTTATGGGTACAAACTTCCGTTAAGAGAATTCTTACAAACGAATTATACATTGGAACAATGGTTAATCACAAGACTGTAACAAGTAAAGTTTACAAGACTGAGACGTTCATACCTACTGAAGAACAATATCGACATGAGAATTTCTGCGAACCTATCATAGACGAAACCACATGGAAACAAGCGCAGTTTTTACTGGGGCAGCGTTCGCAAATCAATCCTCGCTCGCAAAACGGCAGGAAGCTTCACAGATATGCGAGGCTGATAAAATGTGCCGATTGCGGTTCGGGATTTACCGCCCGTAGGCGAAAATGGAATGGAAAAGAGTATGTTGACTACACTTGCAACAGCAATCATCGTTATGGAAAGCAGTATTGTACTCCGCACACAATCAGGGAGAATCAGCTTGATGAACTTGTAGAAAACGAAGTAAAATCGTTTTGCATATTTACTTTTATACTTTTTCCTTAACAGCATAATTGTACTTGCTGAAATAAATCCAATTATGATTAATTCACAAAAAACTGGTTCTGAATTTCCTGTTTTTGGAGAAGAAACCCGTTTTGTGTTATAAGTTACAGTAGATTCAGTACTTGATATATCTTTAATTATGTCAGTAGCTGCTACTGTTTGTTCAGTTGTAATTTGCTCATCGGTTTCACTTCTATTTTCACTTTCTATTGAATCCAACAAATATTTCTTCATGCCATCATAAGTTAAATAATCTGAAGCAGCATTAACTAAAGAATATTCAGATATTTTATTATCATACACTTCCTTGTCTACCACTTCGCCATTCACTTCATATATGTCATTAACAATGTCATAAGAAAGTTCATCAAGCACAGTCAAAGAAAGATTTTACATCTTAATAAACTTTATTCCGGTTTTTGAACCAGATTTCTCAATATAATAGTCATTTCTAAATATTCCGCTTTTTTCAGAGTATGCTGAAAAGAAATCCCTAAAACCAAAATCTCTAAGCTTTATTAATTCACCACCAGAAAAGCTATAAATTCCGCCATACCACTCATTCAAAGGATCGCCCATATAAAATTCAGGAATATCATCATCGTCAAGATACACAAGACGGCATTCACAAAATGATTTATCATACGGTTCATAGCTGTCCATGACTTCAAGATAGGCTTCCTGCCATGTTTTTTCGACAGCAAAGACATTGATATTCAATGCTATAACTGTTATAATGAATATTGAACAAATAACGAACATATAGCTGATTTTACGAATAAATTGCATATAATTAACTCCTTTGCTCCGCTTATAAGACTAAGACAACTGCAAATAACGATTCCAAACGGAAAGAATTTTATTACCAAAAGCGATGCAATTATCATTATAGTTGAATATATTTAACATCGATTTGCAGTTTTAGCAATGATTATCTGAAAAAACAGATTCGATAGCAAATCTTGTCAAAGAAAAAACCTCCCTTCAAATGATACTTTTGGCAAAATTACTATACCATATTTCTATCATTTGTGCGAGAAGTTTGCGAAACTTACATTTTTTATAGCGAAATTTACGGTTTTTCTTTTAACTTAATAAAACTTATCCATATAAAGCAACACTTCTGACTGAAAAATATTGTCATCATGTGTAATTTGACAAACTCCGTCATACTTTGCAGCAGCTGTCTTTACATTACGCATTCCATATCCATGTTCATCGGAATTTTCTTTTGTAGTTATAAGCTCGCCATTTTCATATTTTACAATACCATTGTATGTGTTTTGTATTCGCATCAGCAGCATTCCTTTTTATACGTCATTTTTATATTTAACTTTTTATTATCTTTTAATTGCTGCAGAGCTTGCAGCGCATTATCCAGAAGATTAGTCAGTATTGTGGATAAATCTATAATCTCAACCGGAAGTTCCTTAGGAATTATTATGTCTACAGTGACGTCAATATCGTTCAATACAGCTCTGCACAACTTATAATTAATTATACTATCAACGGCAATATTTCCGTATCGGAATATACTATCGGAACTGTTTTTTCACTATTCACTAATTCGATAATATAGGAAAAGGCGTCTTTTTCCTTTTCATTTCGCAGTAGATCTTCAATTATCATAAAATGATTTAAAATATCATGCTGAAAAGAGCGTATGTCTTCCGTTGCTTTTTGCATTAACATACATTGATTTTGATAATATTCTCTTTCCTGTTCTGATTTTACCAAGTTAAGCGAACGTTCATAAAATGTTGACAGATAATTTAATAGAAAAAGCGCTATAAGGTTTATGGCAAAAATCAATCCCATAGAAATTACAACCAATCTGGTTGTTGTTCCATTAATAGTAGTAAACATTAACTCAATAGAAATGGTTAATACCGGAATAACCAAAGATGCTAAGCATATCCAATAAGGTAATTCTTTATTTTTTCTCATATCGATCACTTTACTAATAACCAGTACTACAATAAATATCATCATTCCGGATAAAAATAATCCCAGTATATTTTCATACTCATACTTTTGAAAAGGTTCAATGTATGCGCTTTTTGTCACAGCTGACACAATGACTTCTGCCGCAAACATAATAAGACAGCACTCAGATGATGCTATAAATTTTCTTCGTATAGCTGAATCATAGCAAAGCGAAATTACAAATAATAAAATAATATTTGAAATCAAATTTATAAAAGGTATGCTTACAAAAAAATGCAGTGTCACTGTTCTGACAAAATAAGCCATATAAGCTCCCACCGCCAAATATGCAAATCCTTTTTTTATATGAAAGAAAATACCATAAAAAATTTTAATCGAGTATACTGTGAATATTTTCGAAAACAAATAAGAAATATCGTAAATTGAAACAGACATAA
>CAMWXM010000294.1 GCA_947178195.1 uncultured Ruminococcus sp. | reverse complement strand
ATATTCATCTTTTCTTTTTTATCTCCTGTAAATCATTTTTTCTCAGAGTATAAACATCTGAGAAAAATCATATTTATATAGCGTAAATACGTCATTTACATAAAAATCTGACCAGAATTTTGACGGTAAATAAATAAGAAATACAAGCAATTTAATCATAATGTCTTGCATTTACAATAAATGTTAAGCTTTACTCTGACCATATTTTTGACGGTAAATAGCCAAAAAAAGATAAAATATATAGTGAGATAATACAAAAAATTATGCCTTTTGATGGAATTTCTTGACATTTTATAATGCGTATAGTATAATTATAATTAGAAAATTGACGTTTTTGTATCTCTCAGATGTTTATACTCTGAGAAAAAAAGGGCTGTTTCGATGGTAAACAGCCTTGCTTAATTATTTGAATTTATTAAAATGCAAAAAAGCGACATCCATGGCTGAACAAATCAGACATGGATGTCGCTTTTAAAATATTAGTTTTTAGTGGATCGTGAAAGCCACGCATTTGCAAGATCCAAAGCTTCATAAAGGCTTGATTTTTCACTTGTTTTTGTGATAGCCTTATTCGGCGGAAGCGCCAGATCGGTCGACATGTGATAAATTTTAATTTTGCTTGCAACGTCTATATCATTTACCTTTTCTTTTTTCAAGATCTGAAGCATAACAACATAGTCATCGGACATGCTTCCATAGTAAATAACGTCCTCATGCCTTACAAGAGGAAATCCCTTGTATGTAAAAAATCCTTTACTCATTTTTACGCCCTCCTTTTCATACTTAAGCAATTTTCAAAGCTCTGCTTTTTTAAATGCATTGTTTCAATTATATCACTTTTTTACTGCGAAATATGTCATTTTACGTATTACCAGTTCATAACAAATTCTTCGCCCGAATCAAATTTTGACAGATTTTCAATAAGAAGATCAACATAAGCCGTACGGCACTTAAAGCACGGAACATCATTTACCACGATCAGGCTTTTTTTGCCGTCTGCCTTATAGAATTTGACTGTCTGTAAGGTCTGTTTATCCTGAGTTTCAAGAGTGATAGAAACAGTGGGTTCGCCTTGTGGCTTTTCATCAATAACGAAATCCTCGCCTGAAGTTTTCAGCAAAAATTTATAAAATCCTCTGAAACGTTCAGGGTCACATTTTTCGCCGTTTTTAGCCGCTTCATAATTATCCTCATCGCCTTTTCCAGTAAATGTCACCTTTTCTCCGCCATTTACATCAATTTCAAGCATGCCGATATCCCATACATATGTTCCGAAAATCATTCTCGAAGTAATATCACCCGGCATGAGAGTTGCCCAGCACAAATCCTCAGCGGATATAGCATAAATAACATCTACATCGTTAAACAAAACAGCATAGAAATTTCCTTCGCCTATTTTGATTTGTTCGCCTATTTTTAAGGTATAGCTTTCACCGTTTTTGATTTTCATTGAAACTGTACACATCGGCTCGTCCAGTCCCGAAGCCTTTATCTGAGCATCGTCCGGGTGAGCATAAAGAGCAGTATAAGCGGAAAGTCCGAAAAATCCCTGAGTAGCGTCCTGAGACTTTTCAACGTCAAGATATGAAAAAACCGGACTTGTCATAAGGTGTGTAGCAAGAGTACCACTGGTACCGCTTTCAGCAGTAACAACATCCTCTTCAAGGACTATATCATAATCCAAATCGGTTCTGCTTATGGTGATTTTTTCAGGGGTAGGATTTTTTCCGTCGGAAGCAGCTTCGATAAGGGACAAATTGAGGAAGTTTTCCTTTGTATTCATAAATACGCTGACAGCCGCAGTCGCAGTCAGATAAACGCTTTTTTCGCCGTCTATCATACAGTATGTTTCGCCGCTTTCCGGAGACTCGTTTCCTACAAGCAGCTTTTTTGTTTCAGAAGCCGTACTTACCGTCACCTCTGCCTGAGGTGAAGCAAGTCCGAATTTATCAAGATCGTCGGCATTTTCAGTTACAATACTGTCGCAGCCTAACGAGGAAGAATTATTTAAAAGAGCTAATACGTTCGTGTGGTTTATATTCAGATCCTCTATGCCCTTTACGGTAAAAACAGGAGTTCCGTCCTCGCTTGTCTCACCTGTGGGAGTACTTTCATAGCCGCCGTTTGCATTTGTAACCTTAATAGACGTAATATCCGTCTTTTCGAAATCAATGATTTTTTCAGGTATCACAATAGGAGTATCGGCAGTTGAAACAGAAGAATTGTTATTTCCGTCCTCTGTAAGCATAAGAGCCGTGTAGCCGCCTCCTGCGACAACAAGAACTGCTCCACAGGCTATAACAGCTTTGATATTTTTTTTCATCGGTTTCTTCTCCTTAATCCTATGACTAACGCTCCGCAGAAAGCGGTAGCAATTGGAATTGCAAATTGGATAATTTTACTGATAAGAGAAAGCTTTGAAGAAGTAATATTCAGCGGCGCACTATCAAAGAGTTTTTCCTCAATAATGATCGCAGTACTTTCCTTATCGCACATCTTGTTTACCGTATTGATAATAAATTCAGCGTTATTAAATGTTGCTGTACCGGTAATGCAAGGGTCTGTAAAGGAAGCGCTGCCTATAACAAGCAGATTATTCACATGTTGCTGATCGTTTGAGTCCATACTGCTTTTGGTAGTCATAGCCATAACGATATTTTCGCTTCTTTCAGCGCTTTCAATATCGAATTCAGTAGTTGCCTGAGTTTCCTCGGAAGCTTCTGTTGGCTCTTCGCCGTTTATCAGAGCAGTATCACTACTCTGATCCTGTAAATTCAGCGGAAGCAGTATAGAACCTGCGGAGGTTTTGAGAATAGGCGTTGTATCTCTGTCCACGTTAGATTCAAATAACAGATTTATATTTCTTGTTGCGGGAGCAACGATAGGAAGCTTTGTATTTGAAAGTCCCTCACTGTATTCTTCATTGGCTATTTCTGCAACAGGAGCTTTTGCCGCCTGAGTTTGCTGGAGAGTATTTCTCATAATATTTATCTGCTGAATTTTATCATTGTTCGATTCGATAACCTGATTTCCGCCGACTTCTATTCCCCATACTTCAAGAAATTCGTCTATCCTTGGAGTTTTTCTCTGTAAAACATCGGCAATGTAGATCATATCCTTATCTAAATTTCCGTTATTATAGAGAAAATCTTCGATCTTTTTTATACAGTCATCGGTCAGGTCGTTCATAGGAGCGGTAAGAACCGCTAAATCATAATCATCGGGAGATATTTCATCTGTAAGCAGGTCAACAAGGGTATATTCATAACCGTTTTTGTCCAGCATCTGAACAAAGGAAGCCAGACCAATGGCAATATCTCCATGATAAATAGCCTCTCCATTATACATTGAAAGCAGAGCAACTCTTATACGGTTAGAATCGGTAACATTCATAATAGCAGAGGTTATTTCTTGTTCTCCCTTGTATCCGGAATATGTCAGATTACCTGTCTGATAATAATTCTGAACGTTATAATTAAAAAGCATATCTACAGAAGTAACCTTTATTCGGTCTCCGCAGGCGATAATTATGTCTCTGGCTTTTATCTCGCCGTTATAGTTAGCTGCATATTTGTTTACAACATCAGGATTTTCCGTAACATCATAATAATTTACGGTAATATGGTCGGAATTCTGTTCATATTTATTTAAGTTTTCAACCACAATTTTACTGCTGTCATAGCTTTCAAGCTCGGATTTTTTTTCCATAACCGCAATTTCTACATCACTATCCATATTTTTTATATAGTCGATGGTTTCCTGAGAAATTTCGTAAAAATTCTGAGCCGTAAGATCCAGCTTCAGACCTTTTTTTTCGGTAAGTATCCCGGCGATAAGATTCAAAAATATAACTATAACTATAATGAAAACGGTTATTACAACTGCAACTGCGCCGTATTTAAACTTTTTCTTATTAAAAATATTTTTTTCCATTTTCCCATACCTCCTTATCTCCAGCG
>CAMWXM010000293.1 GCA_947178195.1 uncultured Ruminococcus sp. | reverse complement strand
GGGACTTAGCAGCCTTAAACAAACATTTCGGTACACCTTTGATACACAAAAAGCCATTCTTTCCGCTTTTATGAACGGCATCGGAAACAGACAACTATCAGAACTTAATGAGGCTGATCAAAGATTTGTACAGAGCGCTTCTGAGCTTCTTTCAAAAAAACAGGAACTCTATGATCTTTTGCTGGGATTGTTTGAATAACATGAGAATTTTTATTGTAATGATATCAGTCTGCTGTGATACACACTACCACAGAGAAATGATATACGAAAAGAAAGGAAAACATTATTATGACAAAAGCAATTAACAAAAAAATTATTTCCATTTTGATAGCTGTAATATTCATTGCATGTACAGCTATAATTCCCGTTTCTGCTGAGGAAGAAATAGTTTTCGATTCAACTTTCGAGGGCTTTTCCATTGAATACCTCGGAGAAAGCGATGACTTGGACACAAGAGCCGTAGAATATGTTTACGGTACTGAACTAAGAGCATATCCGTCTATGTATAAAGATGGACAATACTATTACAACGATGACTGGTACGCTATAACCAGCGGCAGAGGTACTACTCCTTATAATTGCCATATACCGAGTTCATGGGAGGCAGATCTTACCGCAAGCGGTTGTAATCGTTTCATTATCAAGCTAACATTTAAAGTAGTCGGAACAAATATCAGCAGATACGAATTAGAATCGAACGGCAGTGTTATTGCCAGCGGTTCCTTAACTCAAGCTGGAACATATACAGCTCAATGGATTGTACCCAAGGGATACAGCACATATGGCTTAACAGTATATGCAACAAACTTAACAAGCAATTTCCTTGGTGGACACATTTCCATAGAATAAGGAGAAACTATACATATGATAAATATGCAATCAATTGCCGTAAATCAAAACCGTATACCTGTCAGCAAGATTGCCTCAAATCAAGCATCCAGCAGATCGTTTGCCGAGTATCTTGAAGGTTCTTCGAACAATGAAGTGAAAATTCCGAACAATTGGTGTTTGGACACAGACAAATACGGCGCAGGCATTGATAAAGCGGTTGAATATATGCAGAAGGAATTAGGGATTGATCCTTATAATAGAAAGCCTATGCATGAAATAACCGCTGAACAAATGCAATGGATTAAATCCCGCCACAACTTAGATGATATATACAAAACTGCAAATGGTTCCTGCGATGATGGGTGCTGCAGTTGGACAATGAGTTGGTGGGATGAGAATTTCCTTTCCGATCTGGTTTATCTTAATGTCATTTCACCAGAAGATGCAAAGAACTTTGGTTGGATAGCTTTTCCGGGAAGCGAATCCGGTAAGGTATATGCGGCATCAGATTGCGGCAATGCAAGTTCAGGTAAGCTTTCGATTACTGATGTGGCTGCGAAAGTGCTTCAAAAGCAGCAAGGCCATATTGATTCAATATATGAAAAGTATGAGAACAATCTTTCCTTAATGCTGAAGCAGGACAAAGAATATCTTGAAAAGGCACAAGAGCTTTTAGAAAAAAATCGAATCTGGTATGACATATTAATGCGTTTGTCCGATTAAAGATTAGTTGTTACAAAAACAGCTCCGCCAAAAACGGAGCTGTTCTCATTTTATATAGGTTTAGTGTATATTTTTGACTTTATCATTTAAAAAATAATAGGAGCTGATTATCATAGTCCAAACAGCCTGTGGAATCAAAAGGCTGCTTGGCATAATCGGCAGACCACCGACAACTCAATCGGCTCATTTTGATATTGATTTTAAATCCGAGGCTTTAAACGGTCTCGGATATTTTTTTGTCCAAAATAAAATAATGCCTCGGAGCAGATCTCCTCCCGAATTTAGATTTTACATCAAAAACAAAAATCTAAATTACAGGAGGGACAAAAATGTCCAAAAAATATTATATTAAGGGCGGCAAAGCTGTAGAGGTTTCGGACGAAATCCATGAGTATCTTACAACTTCGGATCGTCAGATAAGATACTGCGATGAGGACAGAAAACAATCGGATTGGGATATTGATATGGAAAAAGAAAAGGTCACCGAAATTCCAAGCCGTGAGGATTCGTTTGAACGTTTGACGGATATCGGAAAAGAATTTGCCGATATAACATCCGACTTTCAAGAGTTAACGCTCAAAAGAGTTATGCTTGAACAAGCTTTGTCTAAGCTGAGTAATGAGGAATATTACCTCATCACTCAGCTTTTTTATTTTGAAAAAACCGAGCGTGAGCTGGCAAAGGATCTGCATATAGCTCAGCAAAACATCAACAAAGCCAAGCGTCGAATTTTGTGCAAGTTGTATGAAATTTTGAAGAAATAAAAATTTTTTCCAAATTTAGGGTGTCAAACACCCCTTCCCAACGGCAAATATTATGAGGGGTAAAAAATCTCTTCATTGTTCTTTGAAAATTGAATACCAATATTTCAGATACTTTCCCTTATGCAGCCTGACAAGGATAAAGCGGCAGGAGCGTTCCGTCAAGACGTGTGCGGCAGTGATAAGCGAAATTCGGACGAACATCCAAGGCGGTTAGCCCAACGAGTTAATCTCAAAAAGCAAGTTTGTGAAGATTTTTACATAAGCAGCCAACACACACCGAGCGATAAAGAGCAGCTCCCGAAACCGATGTGGCAGTCGGTGCGCAATGACCTGCACAGGGGGATAATGATACTTCCGTCCAGCCACAGTTCACACAATGGGGGCGGCGGCATGAGAACCATGCCAGGGTGAGAGTCCCATGATGTTGTGCCAACAGCAGTCTGAAATATTCCCTTTTATCGGGGCTGTCGGGGACAAATACGATAAAAGATCACAGGCAAAATAGCGGGAAACCGCTGTTTATATATAAATTTACGGTTTGCATCACACAACCGTAGGTTTGCACACTGTTACAAGTGTGCAGACTTCAGCCTTTTGCAGTTCGCATAAGACTGAAGTCTGCACATTTGATAATAAAACGGAGGAACACAAAATGGACAAAGAAGCGTTAATCAAATACAAATTTTATTTATGCCGTAAATTTTTGGACAAGCTGCTGAGTGAAAATCTCATCACCGAAGCTCAGCACAGAAAAATAGAAAAGACAGTTATAAAGCGGCTTTCAGAGGTTTGAACCCTTGTCCGCTTTTGTTGGTTATGATACGAAAAACCGTGGATATTTCGTTCGGTTTGGTGATAGATAATGCCAAACAGTTTCGGTATACTGTGTTGAGAAAGGAGATGGTCTTATGGCTGAAATCACGATAATACCCGCAAAAAACCGTACTGACGAGATTGTCAGAACAGCAGCTTACGCCCGAGTGTCCAGTGACAGCGAGGATCAGCTTAACTCCTTCGCAGCACAGATACGGTACTACACCGAAATGCTCCAAAACAGCACTAATACGGTATTCGTAGATATGTATGCCGATGAAGGAATCACAGGCACCTCAACTGCAAAGCGCACGGAGTTTCAAAGACTTATGAATGACTGCCGAAAAGGAAAAATTGACAGGGTACTTGCAAAATCAATATCAAGATTTGCACGAAATACCAAGGACAGTCTTAAAGCGGCTCGTGAGCTGAAAGCACTTGGCATATCGATATACTTTGAAAAAGAGAATATCGACACAAGCGAGATTAGCTCGGAAATGCTGCTGGCGATATACAGTCAGTTCGCTCAAGAGGAATCAATGTCAATATCAAAAAATGTGCGTATTGGTGTACATAAGAGAATGGCAGACGGCAGCTACAAAAATCCGTCAGTCCCCTATGGATATCTTTACAACAAAGGCAACATAATTACCGATTTTAAAAAATCAAAGGTTGTACAGCAGATTTTTGAATGGTATTCGCAGGGGATAGGAGCAGAGGAAATATCGGCAAGACTAAATAAAGAAACAGTTTCCGCTCCTCACGGGCAGCATTGGCGACCATCGGCAATCTTAGAGATTCTGTCAAACGAAAGATATATTGAAGATACC
>CAMWXM010000292.1 GCA_947178195.1 uncultured Ruminococcus sp. | reverse complement strand
CGTCAAACAACATTAAGGTATAATTATCAATAAATGCCGCAATAGGACCTGACATTATAAAAAGCAGAACTATCGCAAGCATGATTTTAAGCTGGATCTGTATAACAAAAACATGTATCTGCGGAATAAGCTTCATAAGAATACCCAATGAAACCTCCAATATAAATTCAGTTGCTATAAAAGGTATCGCAAGCTTCAGAGCCAATGAAAAAGCATTTCCGAACAAATCTATTGCAAATGAGGCTGCTGAATCCAAAGCAAAGCCTTCAAAGCCTATAGGTACGATATCAAATGAAGATATCGCAACATTTATAAGTGACAGATGGCTGTTTGTAGCAAAGAAATAAAGTACAAAAAAGGTACTAAGGAGATTTGAAGTAAATGCCGATTGGATATTAGTAGCCGGATTTAAAACCTTTGCCATTGCAAAGCCGAAATTAGTATCAAGAAAATCTCCGGCTGTCATAAGCATATAGAAAAAGACGTTAAAAACGTAGCTCAGCAAAAAGCCAATGGCAATTTCCTTACCGAAATTCAAAAGGAAATCAAAAGTTCCTGCTTCATAATCATTAGGTATCGGAATTACTGGTGCTATCAGCACAGATATACACAAAACCAAAGCGACTTTCACCATAGAAGGTACATTTGCTTTTGATATTATAGGGTTCATAAGAATAATACCGGCTATTCTTGCAAAAACAAGCAAATATATATCCAGATTATCTATAATAAACTGCAATTCTTCCACAACTTAAACCTCAAACTCCGGCAATCAAATTAAATATCTGATCGAAAAATTCTGAAAAAGTTGTTATCATCCATGACCCCAGAACCAGAAGCATAACCGAAAGAACTATAATCTTCGGAACAAAAGTAAGAGTCTGTTCATGGATTTGTGTTGCTGCCTGAAATATAGCTATCACAAGACCGATAAGAATACTTACAATAAGAAGCGGCGCTGCAATTTTAAATGCCACATACATTGCAGACTGAAATATTTCCAAAACTTTTCCCTGATCCATTTAACTCACCCACCTTTATCGGAAGCCTACTATCAACGATTCAAACAATAAATTCCAACCGTCCACTACAACAAACAACATAAGCTTAAAGGGCATAGAAATAGTTGTTGGCGGCAGCATTACCATACCCATTGACATAAGAGTACTTGAAACTACCAGATCTATGACCAAAAATGGAATATACAATAAAAATCCTATCAAAAACGCCCTTTTAAGTTCACTTGTAATAAATGCCGGAACAATAACAAAAATGCTGAGATCGGCAAGCTTTTCCTGGTTGTCATATTCTGCCGAATCAATGATTCCACGGCTGTCCGCAAGACTTACGAACAAATCAAGATCAGTCTCATAAACCTGCTTCAACATAAAGGTTTTAAGCGGTTTTGACCCGGCGTCGATTGCTTCTTCAACTGTTATTTCTCCGGCTTTGTATGGATCGTATGCTTCGGTTTTAACTTCGCTTAAAACCGGATACATTATAAAAATCGAAAGAAAAAGTGCAAGCCCGATAATCACCTGATTAGGAGGCGAGGTCTGAGTGCCCAAAGCGTTTCGCAAAAACGAGATTGCGATAACGATTCTCAGGAAGCTTGTCATCATCAAAAGGAATGACGGAATAAGCGCTAAAAACGCAAGCAGAAAGAGAATATCAAGAACGCTTGAATTTTCGTCCGCTTCTCCCGAATCCAGGTCTAACGTTACAGTCGAACGTGCTTCAACTGTTGTTGCGGAACTTATAATAATGCATGAAAGAATCACAACCGCAAGACATATTAAAAAACATATGAAATATTTTAACAGCCTTTTTTTTGCATCACTGTTCCTCTTTGCTGCTATCATTTTTATTCTCCTTAGATTTATTAAACTTCTTTCCAAATTTTTGTTCAAGAACCGTTTTAAACGCCTTTGAAAATTCCATTCCCCCGGTCGCATTGCTTTTATCCTCTTCTTTTTCAAGCTTACTTCCGTCAAGCTCGCTGATAAGAGTGATTTCATTTTGCGTAACGCCCACAAACAATGTTTTACCAGCGACTTCAACTATCATAACCGCCTTATTCTGACCGATGGATACGCTTTCGAGAATTTTTATATTCTTATTCCCGACGCCTTTGATAGAAAGGCGCTTCCCCATTTTTTTCGTTGCAAAATAAGCAAGATAGATAATAAGAATAAATCCCAGTAGCGCTAAAAGCAGATTTCCTACAGTTCCCAATACATTATTCCCTAAAGCTCCCAATATTGAATTTGTAATCACTAAATTTTCTCCGATTATTTATTTATCTGCAAAGCTTGCATTTCCCACTATCTCAGTAATTCTCACACCGAAATTATCGTCTATAACGACAACATCTCCTCTTGCGATAAGCTGACCGTTTACTACAATATCAACCGGTGCTCCCGCTTGTTTTTCGAGGTCAATTATAGTACCCTGAGTAAATTCCATAATATCTCTCATTTTTCTTCTGGTCTTGCCTATTTCAACAGTTACATTGAGAGGCACATCCATAAGAAGGTCTATATTGCCGTTAAGAAGGGGGATTCCTCCTCCGTTTACTGCTCCGGCGAAAGATGGAAAGCTTGCGCTCTGAACATTTATTCCGCCGTTTTTTACAACCGAAGTAGGGGAAACGATTTTTTTTGCTGCAGCAATTGTAGCTCCTGCATTAGGCATATTCATTTCGCTGGCATAATCACCATAGTCGTCGTTTTCATATTCCTGATCATCTTCACCATCAGTATTCATAACTCTTCCAATAGTATTTACAACAGCGTCCTCATTTAAAACAATAACAAAGCTTCCGCTTGTAACATCTTTTATTTCAAAGCTGCTCACAAGACTGTATGCCTCATCTTCAACGCTGCTACCAAGAAAATCAGCCACTTCTTCGCATTCATCGGATATTTCTTCGGTATCGCCAGCTTCAACAGTAACGCCTGCCCCAAGAAAATTTGTAATGCTTTCCGCAAATGCTCCTGCCATCTGACCTACAAGCTCTTTAAATGTACCGATAGCGATCTCATCGAGCTCGTCAACATTTTCATCTTCGCTCTCATCTGCGCTCATAAGCATTTTGAGGACTTCTTTTACATATACATTCTGAACGACCACAGCCGCTTTACCGTTTATATTACCTGATATATTTACAGCAACTGCCAGTCCGGGTTCATCTCCGAAAGATTTAAGTCCCTTTATCTTTTCCTGATTTAACTGCTGAATGTTGAATGCGACCTCATTATTCAGCAATTTTGAAAGAATTTCGGCTGATGAATTCAGACCAAGCTCAACAACCTCGTTAAACCCTTCCGTCTGTTCTCTGCCAAAGCTTGTATTATTATCCATTTTTTACTCCCTTTCAAATCAGTAATTATAAAATTCATTTATATCAGAATGTGTTACAACATCACATATTTTAACAGATTTTTTAATCTTTCTGTCCCCGACTCTGACAGTAAATTTCGGTTCACCCTCAACTGTCAGGATTATATTGTCGTCAATTCTCCTGTTAAGAGGAATAACGTCCGACACCTTTAAATTGATTATATCCTGCATATCAATATATAAATTATCTAAAACCGCCGTAAGCTCCATAGTCGAGCCGTTAAGCGAATTAGTAAGCTGTTCTTTTCTTAAAGCCTCTTTGTTATCAGTTTCATTTTTACTGAGCGTTTTAGATTGCTTTGTCATAGCCTCTCTGAGCATAACGTCCAGATTCATAGCCGGCAGACAAAAGCTGAAAACGTCAGTAATTTCCCTGACCTTTATCTGAAACGACATAACGACCACAGAATCCTCAAGTGATATAAACTGCGCAAGTCTCGGATTCGTTTCATATCCGGTAAGCTCGCATTTTACATCTGCAAGACTTTTCCATGCTTCTGTTAGATAGGTCGTTACCTTTCTGTAAAAATTTTCAAGAATAGCTATTTCGACGTCAGTATACCC
>CAMWXM010000291.1 GCA_947178195.1 uncultured Ruminococcus sp. | reverse complement strand
CCTGTTACAATAATATTAGTCGGGTAAATCCCTCACAGCCAGCGAGGGTTTACACGCACTTGTTACCTAAGCTATAATGGAAGCAGTGATTGGACTGACGTACACCTCCCTGGGACAAAGCGCCCGTTTGAAGACAGTCATCCATGCTTTCGTTATAGCGTTCGGTTTATGCAGGTTGAGCCACTGGAAGCAGTGCGTTCGTGTCACCCAACAGATTGGATCGGTAATGAGTAAAGCGTGGTCTATCCGATTACAAAAATCATGTCAGGAGCGATGAAATATGAACGCAGTAGGAATTGATGTTTCCAAAGGAAAGAGTACCGTTGCAATACTCCAGCCGAAAGGAATCGTTGTGGCATCATCCTACGATGTGCCACACACTGGCAGCGACCTGAAAGTGCTTGCAGCCACTATCAAGAAACTGCGTGGTGAGACACGGGTTGTCATGGAGGCGACGGGCAACTATTATGAGCCAATTGCCCGCTTTCTCCATGAACAAGGTATATTTGTTTCCGTAGTCAATCCGATGCTCATCAGTGACTTCGGTGGAAACACATTGCGTAAGCCTAAGACAGATAAGAAAGATGCTGTCAAGCTTGCTTTGTACACGCTGACCTATTGGCTTGATCTAAAGCAGTACCAGCCACAGGAAGATCTGCGTAAATCCTTGAAAATGCTGAACCGGCAATACCTCCAGACAGACAAAGTAAAGACTATGCTGAACAATAATCTGATTTCTCAGCTTGACCTGACCTTTCCTGGTATCAACAAACTGTTTACATCTCCTGTAATAGAACAGGACGGACATCTGAAATGGGTGGACTTTGTATTGAAATTTCCTCACCGTGATGCAGTTGCCAAGCTTACCCCAAGCGTATTCAAGAAGAAATATCAGCGTTGGTGTGAGCAGAAAGGATATTATTATCGAAGTTCAAAAGCGGAGGAAATTCACGAATTTGCAAGAGAAACTGTCAGCGCAGTTCCGGCTGATGCTTTCATTCTGTTGATCATCAAACAAGCAGCAACACTTTTGAATGCCGTTCTTGAAAATGTTCAGGCTCTACACACCGAAATGAAGCATGTTGCTGAAATGTTGCCGGAATACGAAATTGTGATGAGTATCTACGGAGTTGGTGACAAGACTGGACCGCAGCTCATGGCTGAAATCGGTGATGCCAGACGTTTCCATAGCCGCAGAGCAATCACAGCGTATTTTGGTTACGACAGTGAGAACAATGACTCTGGTCAGCATACATCAAAGTCTGATCCCATCACAAAGAAAGGCGCATCAGCTCTGCGACGAACATTGTTTATAATCATGCTTTCTTTGCTTCAGAATCAGCCAGTCGATAATCCTGTTTACCAATTTCTGGATAAGAAGCGTTCCGAAGGGAAACATTACTATTGCTACATGACCGCCGCTGCTAACAAATTTCTCCGCATCTACTACGCCAAGGTCAATTAAGTTCTAAATGCACTGGAGCATTCATCGGGATGATCCATCTATTCATAGATTCCGAACCGGAGGCATTACTCAGGCACGGCGCAGCGCTTGACCTTGACAGGTCATCATAAAAATGCTACACTGTGCTGTCCGATGGTGACTGACCTCATTTATTCATGAATTCCTCACCATCGTCACGACTCTTTCAGCATTTTTATGATGTTCTGTCAAGGTTGCCGGTCGGCTTTAACTGCATTCCATTTTTTCAGGCTGCTTCGGCGGTCTTTTTGTCGTGCTCGATTGTCTTTTGTGAAAGTTATGTGAAACTTCCATTTTTGCTATTGACTTTTATTTGCAGGTCTTATAAAAAATCTCCGCATCCGGGGCGATAGCCGCCAAATTAAAAATTTGGCATAAGGGCGCATAAATAAGCGTAATGTGGAGCCAATAATAACGCAGCGCCCTTGACGACTCAGCTTCTAAGACGACGAATTAATTCGCCGTCAAATCGAACCTGAGCCGTCTGGCAGCCGCCCCTGTTCCTCATCACTATCCTTACTTTTATTCACCATAGCTTTTTTAATAGGTTTTGACAGCTTGTCTTTAACATTCATGTAATCGATATCCAGATTGTCACAAATTATTTTAAATATAGTCTCATCGTCCAATACATCAGATAAATTAATAATCGTATTGATTTTAGTATTTTGCGCAGAAGCATTTATCTGATCTATCCTTGCATTTTCGAGGGCATTACTCATAATAACATGTTTAAATTCAAAAAACACATCTGACGGACCATAAGAAGTATTATTCTCAGTATTAATTTCAATGATCACCGGTTTAATAATTCTTCTTAAAAATTGCTTAATACGAGTTTCAAGCTTAGCGCATTTTAAATCCAGAAGGGAATAAGCTGCCTTAATAGCGATATTAGTGGTAGCAGAGGTATCTCTCAGCCCTGCCGTATTAAGACCCATTCCAAAACGATAAATATTTTTTTCATCAAGCTCCAATTTAGTAAGCCTTGCCTGATAAGGCACATCAACCGTTTTAATATCAACATTTCCGCCTTCATCAAGACCAATAATTTTTTTTGATTTCAGGTTAGTCTGAAGCTGATCAAGATCATTGCCCTCAAAACCGGTAACAGCATAAAGAGGCATATCAAAATCAATAAGATTATTAGAAAGAGAAGAAGCCATAAGGTCATAATCATCAATAAGGTCCTTAATGACCATAAGATCCGACTGCTGCTTTAAATTATTATCCAGCCTGAAAAAAGGTATCATACCAAAATTATCATAATAGGTTTTCCCGTCTCCATTTGAATAAAGTATATGCGGACGAGGGTTAATAACTTCCTGGTCATCAAGCCGAATGTTGCCATAGCTATCTTGTGTGTAAAACCATATCTGATTTTTATCCCAGATCTGGATACGTTTAATTTTCTTTTTTCCCCTGTTTGATTTTTCAATATAATAATAAATCAGATATTCACCGCCGTCAATGGAATTTTTTGAAGAGACTTCAATGATCCCAAGAGAATTAGCAGCCTGAAACTCCAGCCTTCCATCTCTGTTTCTGAACATATACATATACTCAAAGCCTTTTACTATACAGCCAGTAACGACCTCAGACAAATTCGCTGTAAAATGCTCATTGTAATTAAAATAGTCGTCAAGAAGCGACTGCAGCTGAGCATCGTGCGATTTAACAAAACGTTCTCCCGAAAAAATATACTGAACCGATTGATTCACAATCTCTGTAAAAAAAGGATGAGGTATCTTAACATTTGAACGATATTTGTCCTCTTTTAAAATACCATCGCCGTCAAAATAAAACAAACGATAATTTTCAATATCATGTTTTCCCTCATAATAATTCTGACCTTTTTTTGCAAGACGTTTTTTTTCAGAAAATTCGTCTTCAGAAATAAAAAATTTTATTTCATCATTAGTAAGCATAATTTCACCTCTGAAATTCAAATCAAAGCCTGCCATAAATCATGTTAAGATTTTGACAGATCATTAGAAGCTGTACCAATAAGAACCTGTCCACACAAATCCTATCAGTACAAGCTATTAATATAGCCACTTTTTGTGTTTTCTCCAACGTTCCACACCATATCTGAGAGCAGCAACAGCATCGTCCTGAAAGCAAACAGGCTCATCAATATATTTTCCGGTTTTTACATCTTGCTTCCATTTCCATTGAGAAAGCTCTTTAATAATGTTACTGCATAAAGGGTGAATAAAAATCCTTCGTTGTTTCAACCAGTCTATCTGTGCAGACTGATAATTCTGCAACGTATTTTTTTCTTTAACAACCGGCTTTGCACGAAAACCGGCTTTTTTCCAGGTTTTTATCCTGTCTGGTTCAGCGGAATCACACCACATTTCCCGATTTTTAGGGATATTCATTTTTTCAGCAATTTTGATAAGCTCAGCGGTATCCTTGTTAAATTCATAAATTTCATGCAGAATATAAATGTCATCGTCTTTGATGCCCAGAACCAGAATAG
>CAMWXM010000290.1 GCA_947178195.1 uncultured Ruminococcus sp. | reverse complement strand
TTTACGATGCAGCGGAGGGACTTTTTGCATCAACGATTCTTTTGCTTGAAGAGTTAGGCGACAAAAACGAACGGCATATTGTGTCGGTTTTCAAGCTGATACAGGACTTGCTTGCAAAGACTCAGCCGGACTCAAAAGCCAAAGCCAAGACCTATTTTTCGGAGCTTATGGAAAAGCTTCCGCCGGAGCATAAGGCAAAATGGCTTGCAGGGGCAGCCTTGAATACCTCCGAGCAGACTATGCTGTCGGTAATGTCAACGGCTCTGTCAAGGCTCAACAGCTTTCTTGATACGGAAATGGAACAGATGCTGTGCTTCGGTACGGCGATTGACGCTGAGAAGTTCTGCAACGAAAAATCGGCTATTTTTATTGTGCTTCCGGAGGAGGATCAATCGAAATATTTCATGGTAAGTATGTTGATCCAACAGCTTTACAGGGAGATACTTGTGATTGCTGATGAGAACGGAGGCAAGCTGAAAAATAGAGTAATGTTCTATGCCGATGAGTTCGGAACTTTTCCAAAAATTGACGGTATGGAGGCTATGTTCTCCGCAGGACGTTCAAGAAGAATCAGCATAATTGCGATAATTCAGTCCTTTGCGCAGCTTGAAAAAAACTATGGAAAACAAGGCATGGAGATCATCACCGACAACACTCAGCTTACTGTTTTTGGCGGTTTTGCACCTAATTCTCAGTCTGCAGAGGTACTGTCCAAATCCTTGGGAGAGCAGACTGTGCTGAGTGGCTCTGTGTCTAACGGCAAAGAAAAAACGCAGTCATTGCAGATGATCGGCAGACCGCTGATGACCGTTGACGAGTTGAAATCTATGCCCAAAGGACAGTTTATCGTAATGAAAACCGGAGTCCATCCGATGATCTCAAAGCTGAAGCTGTACTTCAAATGGGGCATAAAATTTGGGGAAGAATACCGCCTGTCAGATAAAGCAGCAAGAAAGGTTTCATACAAGGATTGTGGTGAATTAATTCGTGATGTGGGAGTGAAATATCCAACTTTAAAAAAGGAAATTCCTCCAGTAGAATTTTATAATGAGGACGCTGAAGAATTCCCTAAGAAAAAGACAAATATTAGGACGAAAGGGTGAGAAAATTGATATTTCCAAGAAGAATTTATGATCTGGGACTGTCTCACAAGGCAGTCTCGGTTTACTGCTATCTGGCAAATCGTGCAAACGAAAATGGCGAGTGTTTTCCTGCTGTGCGCAATATCGCAGAGGACTTGAAGTTCTCGAAAACAACAGTATACAGGGCGTTTAAGGAACTTGAAAAGCATGAGCTGCTGGAGATAAATCATCGCTATCATTTTCTGGGCGGACAGCGCAGCTCGCTGTACAAAATCAAAGGAGAAATCGAGGTGAAGAAGGATGTTTGATTGGATAGGCGACGCCATCGACTGGATCGGCGATGGAATTTCAAGCCTTTGGGACAACACCATCGGCGGCGTTGCGGACGCTATTGGCGACTGGATATGGGAAGCCATGTTCGAGTGGGTGTTCAATTTGATTTACGGAGCTATCGCAGATCTGTTTGAATTTATCAATGAAACAACAAGCGATGTATTTGCGATGTCTTGGGTGCAGGCGTTTGTAGGTTTGTTCCAGAGCCTTGCTTGGATGCTGTTTGTCTGCGGACTTATCGTGGCGGTTTTCGATACTGCCATAGCTTATGAATCGGGTCAGGCAAACATAAAAAATACCTGTATTAACGTGCTGAAAGGCTTCATGGCGGCAAATCTGGTAACGGTCGTGCCGCAGCGATTGTACTCCTTTTGTGTCGCCACGCAGGGTACGTTTACCCATGAACTGCTAGGTAATTTTATCGGAGATGTTTCGGATTCTGTGGCAGATTCAGGACTTAGAGTCATAATCGCTCTTGCCTCTGACGTGTCGCTGTTCAGCCTGTTTTTTATTATACTTTTCGGGTACTGCACCGTAAAAGTTATATTCGCAAACATCAAAAGAGGCGGAATAATGCTCTGTCAGATAGCAGTCGGAAGTCTTTATTTGTTTGGCGTTCCAAGAGGTTACACCGACGGATTTTACGGCTGGTGCAAGCAAGTAATCGCCACCTGTCTGACAGCTTTTTTGCAGACGACTATCCTATATCTCGGACTTTTAAGTTTTACGCAGCATCCATTGTTGGCTGTGGGAATATGCCTGTCGGCAACGGAAGTTCCAAGAATCGCTCAGATGTTTGGACTGGATACAAGTGTTAAGGTAAATATGATGAGTGTTAGTCATACTGTTTCTATGGGAGCTAAGGCTGTTGGGATGATCAAGGGAAAGGCTTGATTTAATGAATTTCAGCGTTTGACAGTGAGGTGGATTTGTGATATACTATGATAAAAAGAAAAGCGCCTGCTTCTAACAGACGCAAAAATGAATTATTCAGATAAAGAGTTCGCAGTCTTTTTTTACAGAACACGCTTTTTTTATTGCAACTGATGCAATAGATACTAATGTACCATTAACTTTTCTTGCCGAATTAGGACATTCCGATACACAACGCATACATGAGATGCATTTTTTTGAATCGGCTGTTTTTAAATTTTCAGGATCAATGGCTTGTGCAGGACAGTTTTTTGCGCATACGCCGCAGTTAATACAAGATTTTGTAGCCTTTGGAACTAATACTGCTCCTCCGGCTTTTTTATACGGTCGGTTACCCGGTATGTTTGTCGGGGCATTTGATGCTTCGGAATTGATTTTATCAAGAATGGTTTGTGCATAATCTTTAAGTTTTTGTGTGTCCTGTTTATCAGGTCTGCCTACTGCATATTGGTGCATAATGGAGTGTTCTGCAATTGCCGATACAGCTGCAGCAATGTTAAATCCGCACTTTTTTGCAATATCCTCCATTTCTGCAAGAGTATCCTCATAGGCTCGGTTACCGTATACGCACAGTAACACGCATCTTGCTGTATTTCCTTTTATCTGTGAAAGTCTTTGTGCTGCAAGCGCTGGAACACGTCCACCATATGAGGGTAAAGCTATAAGAACCAAATCTTTTTTGTCAAAAGAGCATTTTGCAAAATCAACGGATGGATCGCACAGATCAATAGTTTCAACTGATTTGCTCCATTCCGATGTGATAGTTTCTGCCGCTTTTTTAGTACCTCCTGTGGGACTGAAAATTATTTGAATAAATTTCATATACCTGTCTCCTTGCTGTAAAATTTAGAATTACACCTATAAGATAATTATAGCATTGAAGAGATAAAATGTCAATACGTAATCAATTATAATCTCAGATCACGATAGGAATCGGGAGTGTCATATATGCATATCAGCACAAAATGCTCAGTTGCTGTTCATTGTCTTGTATTTATAAATGAATACGGCAACGTCAAAAGAGTGACAAGCGAGCTTCTTTCACTTACAACAGGATGTAATCCAGTTACTATCCGCAGTATTTTAAGCGCATTAAAAAAGGAAAACATCTTGACTGTAAAATCAGGAACAGGCGGAGCAAAAATAAATTGTCCGTTGGAAGATATCAATTTATACCGAATATATATGGCTGTAGAGCCTGATGCATTTGAAAAGCTGATAGGCATCCATTCAATGCCCTCACCTTTTTGTCCCATAGGAAAGAATATTCATACTGTTTTGAACAATCAATATATGAAGATTCGTAATGACTTAAAAACAAGTTTGGAGTCAGTAACGTTAAAAGAAATTATCAAGGATTATCATACGATGATTTGAACTTGATCATATATCAATCACAGTCAAGCCAAAAGCTTGGCTGTTTTTTTATATAAAATGGAGTGTGATAAAAATGAAAACCTATATTTATCCCGAAAATCTAAGAGCAACGGTCAAGCTGTGGTTCTGGAATGTAAGGGATTTTATTATAATCTGCGGCGGAATTATTCTGTCGGTAATAGTGCTTGTTAATCTGTGGAACGTGCTGCCTATTGCGGCAACAGTCTGCTATGGATTTTTAAGTTTGA
>CAMWXM010000289.1 GCA_947178195.1 uncultured Ruminococcus sp. | reverse complement strand
TTGAAAAATACACTCGGGGAGCAATGGGACATATGCTCGCCCACTACAACCGCACGAAAGCAAGCAGCACAAGTTTAATTGATCCTGCAAGAACTCCCCTAAATTACAACCTTGCAAATACAGATCAGCCGCTTTCGCAGCTTGACTTCATTCATAAGCGTTTGTCGGAAATAAAAGTCCTGAACCGCAAGGACGTTAACGTTTTTTGCGACTGGATAGTTACCGCTCCGCAGGAACTTTCGGAAAATGAGTACGCCGACTTTTTTCGGGAAACGTATAAATTTCTAAATGAGAGATACGGAAAAGAAAATGTTATCTCCGCATACGTCCATATGGACGAAAGTCAACCGCACATTCACTACGCTTTTGTGCCTGTGGCAATCGACAAAAAGAAAAACATTCCCAAGCTGTCCGCAAAGGAAGTTATAACTTTAAAAGAATTAAAAAGTTTCCACAAGGATTTGAGTACCTATCTTAACAGCTTTTTCGGACGTGATATTGGCATACTGAACGGCGCAACGGATTTAGGAAATCAGACTATCAAACAGCTTCGCAGCAAAAAAGGAAATCTGAAAAACTATGCAGATACCGAAATTCAGACTACAACAAATATCATCACCAAAGCAATGGGCAAGGATAAAGTTATTGTGTCCAAAGCGGATATTGAGGCAACTCAACAAGCCGCCGCAAACGCTGCCGCCGCCATTGACAGCGTCAATGCCGCAAATGACAGTATTAAGAAAATCCGTGAAAAAGCAGACAGGAATTTCACAAAATCCGAGGAACGGCTCTTAAAAGTGCAGGAACGTGAAAAAGCACTTGCCGAAAGAGAGGAAAAAGCCGCCCAGCTTGAACGTCATAACAGAAACGTTTCAATGAATAATGCCATAGCAAGCGAGGACATTTCCAACCGTCTGAAAATCTGCCAAGAGCGGGAACGGCAGCTTGAACTTCGTGAAAACAATCCTCACAAATTTTACAATGACAAAATCACCAAGCTGAATGAGGAAAATACAACGCTTAAAAAGAATATTTCCGAACTGAAAAGCGATAATAACCGTATTCAAGAAAATGTTACCCTGCTCAATCAGCAGATTGCCGAAAAAGAAAAATCGCTTGCCAAACGGCTTGCCGACAAAGAGCGTGAGGTTGCCGCAAATTATGAAAACCTACTACGCGAAAAGGACGATATCATAAAATCGCTGAACAGCACTATTGACGGTCTGAAAGCCGCCGTTGACAAGGCATACCACATAATCTGCAATATATGCCGTGCGGCGGCGGCCCTGTGGTGCGGTAAGGGTAAGTTCACCGATTATTGTGCCGATTTCACTCCCAAACAGAACGCTCTTATGTGTGCCATTTTGGACTATGGAGCGAAATGCGCAAGAGAGGCAGATTTTCCGAATTTAGCCAATAGAATTGACACTGAGTATTTTATTTGTTCGGATATTCAGAAAGAAATAGTACCTACTGAACAAAAAACAATGCAGCCGAAAAATGACTATCTCTCTTTGTAAACATATACATATGCCTCTCGCAATAATAGCGAGGGGCATTAACTATTGTCATATTCTAGCTAATCTTCCCATTTTCTACATTATCAATTAAGTTTAAAGTTGCTGCCATTATTCTTATTGCATACTCTGCTTCAACATCATCAAGAATTTCATTGTCATGTGCATAGCTTTGGTTATTTCTTACAATATTATACTTATCAAATATGCTTATGCTTGCCTTTAACGCAGTTATCGTAAAATCAGATTGAAACATATTGTTCTCATCATAATATTTTGCTAATGAACCAGCTAAACTATGTAATGGTAAAAAATCTCCTTTATTACTTTTTACTTGAATATTATGCTTTTGACAAATTTCCCTAATATACTTGATTGAAAAAGTATGCAGCCGATCAAGAACTAGTGCTGGCCTTTTATTTGATAATGCCTTATATATTTCATTATTAAGTGTCACCAAATTATCTTCTGTACTTTTGGGTAAATCAACTATCATATCATCATCTAAAACTAGAAATTCCACTTTCTTTATCAAAAAACCAGATTCATTTGGTTTAAGAACCTTTTGAATCCATTCTGTGATAGTTTTGGTATATCTTTTTAATTCGTCAATAGCTTGTACTGGTGCTTCTATTGTAACATTCAATGCATATTTATCCCAAGTATCCCCTTTTCTTATACCTGCATAATAAGCATAACCCAAATTTTCAAATGATATTTTACATTTCTCAAGTATATTAGGCATTTCATTAAATCCATTAATCCTAAGCGTTCTAATAAGAATATTATTAAAATCATTAGGAATTTCATATGTAAAATTATATTCACCCATAATATTACCTACCTTTTATAACTTATTATGTATATTATAATCAAGAATATCACCAAACGGTTTTGCGTAATCCTTATTAAAGAGAACAATATTATTTGCCTTCTCACATACTGTACTTTTATATTTGATCCCAACATATCCTTGTTCTTCAAAATATTTCGCCAAAATTTGAAATGGTTTATACTCTTCTTTTTTGTTGCTAATTTTTACAGGTTCAAATATTTTCTCTGACATCATTTTACAATATGTTAATAAAAACCACTTTTCAATCTCACTGGACGATATATCATTTTCATTACTCATAAATTTTGACAGCCCATATCCATTTTTTAAAATGTTTTTTATCCTTTTATCATATACTCTTTCATATTCTGAATACAAGATATTATTTATAGTGTCATATGATTTATTATCAGCTATTGTTAAATCAATAATTTCTAAATCCTCATACTGTGAAAGCAACTCAAAATTGCAAAATCCAAATCTATCATTATTTTTTGCTTTACACTCTCTTTCAGAACATTTAATTACCAAGTTATTAGTTTTTCCAATAGCAAGATAAAGCCATTCTATGCCTGGAGGACTAAATCTATTGTCATCTTTAATATATTTTTTATTTGGAATAAATCTACTGTATGACAATTTTTCATCTGAGTCAAGTACAGCTCCTCTTCCAACAATATAATCATTAAAACAATGAGATAAGGAAACTGGAAGTCTATCTCTACCGACATTTCTAAACATTTCATCAAATCTATTTAAAAATTTTAATTCTAAGGCATTTTCAATTTTATCATAGCAATAGCTAGAACTAGATACAGCATTTCTGAATTCTATCCAAGTATCCTTCATTATTTTTTCTGCCCTTGCAAATTTAGGCTGCACCAGCGACAAAATGTTATTTGAATGTTTAGGTAATCTTGCTTTCATATGCTCACCTTTATCCCAGTTATGTATTTAAATTTAAATCTGTTAAATGAAAAATATTTTTGTAAAAAATGACGACACTTTGACGACAAAATATTCGTAAAAGTGTTATTTTTTAAGGAAAATTTAACATTACATGGAACTTGTCCGCTATAGTAAAAAGCCCGTAACCTGCATAGTTACGGGCTTTTTGTGGCAGGGGCAGAAGGATTCGAACCCTCGGCACGCGGTTTTGGAGACCGCTGCTCTACCAACTGAGCTATACCCCTAAAAGTGGTGGACCATCAGGGACTCGAACCCCGGACCGACCGGTTATGAGCCGGTTGCTCTAACCAACTGAGCTAATGGTCCTGAAAAGAAAGCAGCTAAGAATTCTTAGCTGCTGACTTTCAAAGATGTCGACGCAGCCCTATTTTCCCAAGACGTTACCATCTAAGTATCTTCGGCGTATATGAGCTTAACTGCTGTGTTCGGAATGGGAACAGGTGGAACCTCATAGCTATTTGCACCGACTTTGGTGACCCGTGGGAGAATCGAACTCCCGTTTCCGCCGTGAGAGGGCGGTGTCTTAGCCGCTTGACCAACGGGCCAAAAGTGCACCATCGGGGACTCGAACCCAGGACCCACTGATTAAGAGTCAGTTGCTCTACCGACTGAGCTAATGGTGCATAAATAATCGAACCCTGAAAACCGAATAAAGAAGATTTTAGTAAATGTGAGAAAAACATAA
>CAMWXM010000288.1 GCA_947178195.1 uncultured Ruminococcus sp. | reverse complement strand
ATATTATCCGGGTCGGTAAGTATCAGTTCCGCCTTACCGCCGCCGAAAAGCTCCCTGAAAACAGAACCGAAATTTTTATTGATAATAACAAAGCTTTCAGAAAATATACGGCACATATCCACCGTCAGTTCTTCTATAAGCTTTTCAAGCTCACGCTTTGAAGTAGTAACATCCTCCAGCTGTTCCGAAAGAAAAGAATATCTTTCCGAAACTTCCTTGTATTCATCTATCGCACCGACATTCACATTGCCCAGCAATTTTATTTTTGACTTTATCTCGTTGAGCTGCTTCTGGGCTTCCACAATATCCTCAATGTCCTCAGCGGCGTTTTCCGCCTCAGAACGAGTCATTTCGTAAACCTCGAAAAGCTGATTTACAATATTTTCATAATCCCTTTGAGAAGAATTTTTTCTTTCTTCAATTTTGGACATTTCTCCCGAATACTTTTCCTTAGCATCATTAAGATTCTTTATGCCGCTTCTGAGATTATTAACATATATATCCTGTTCAAGATGAATATCCTGCCATTTTTTTATGTCAATGTTACACTGCTCTATTATTAATTTTACCTCTTCGATCTGTTTTTTACGTTGAGTAATGGTATTTTTTCTGTCCTCGATGGTTTTAGCCAATTCCGCCTTTTCCGTGTTAAGATTTTTAAGCATCGAGCCTGAATTTGTCATTCCCTCTTTCAGTGATTCCGCTTCTCTTTCAGCCGACTCTCTGTCCTTTGCCAGCTCAGTAAGCCTTATCTTCATATCCGACATTCCTGCCGACAATTCCTCACGTCGGCGTTTTACCTCTTCACGCTTTCCCTGAGCTTGGGCAAGAGTTTCTTCCATCTGCCGTATAAGAACGGTAAGCTTCTCAAATTCAGCCTGAGCGTTTCTTGCATTTTCAGCGGCGTTTTCCTTTTTATCGATCAGAAGCTTATATCTGCTGTCATAATCTTCCGCCTGAGAAGCAGCCTGATTTTCCAGAGCCTCTATACGAAGAAGCTCTGAGTTGAATTTTATTTTGTCCTCATTTATTTCCGACATTTCATCGTTTATCTGCTCCGCCTGGCGTTCCAACTTTTTAGTTTCCAACTCCAGCTTCTGGGCTTTTTCATTGGCTTCCCTGTATCGTCCTCTTAAAGCTTCTATAGATTTTTCTATTTCTTCAAGCTCATTTTTTCTTGAAAATACTCCTGCCGAATGAACCGCAGAACCTCCTGTAAATGAACCGCCTGCATTGACAACCTGACCGTCTAAAGTCACTATCCTGAATTTATATCCGAATTTTTTTGCTATCATAGCCGCAGTATCGATGTCCTCCGCAACAGCAGTTCTTCCCAGAAGCGAATTAACTATCCCACGGTATTGTCCGTCGTACTCGACCAGCTCGTTTGCCATTGAAACAAATCCGTTTTCCGAAGCAAGACCAGGTTCATTCAGAACATTTCCCCTGACCGAGGTCATAGGAAGAAATGTGGCACGTCCGCTGCGCTGTTCTTTGAGCAGTCTGATACAGCGTTTTGCTGCGGTATCGTCCTCAACCACAATGTTCTGCATAGCTCCTCCGAGGGCCGTTTCAATAGCCGTCGCATATTCCTGCTTTACATTGATAAGCTGTGCTACCGTACCCTTTATGCCACTGATACGCCCCGAAGATGATGCTCTTATTATTTCCTTGACGCTCCGTGCAAATCCCTCCATATTATTTTCAAGGTCGGTCAGCAGCTTTTTACGCTGTTCCTTTCCTCGTGCTTCAAAAAGTATGGATTCGCATTCCTTCTGTCTTTCCGCAAGCCTGCTTTTTTTATCATTCAGAAGCTTGTTTATGCCCGAAAGCATATTTGAAAGCTCCAAGGATTTTTCCTCAAAAACCTTTAGTCCGTCAGCGATCTCTGCCTTTTCCTTAGCGTACTGTTCAGCCAGCTCTCCAAGACTTGTTCGCTGCTTTTCCAAAGCCTCAAGCTGCTCGTCAGTATCCTTTAATGACATATCCGAATTGCCTATTTCCGACCTGCATTCGCTGAGCTTTATATAAAGATTATTTATATCACTTCCCGCACGCTCCGCATCATTTCCGATATCTTCCGCTTCCTGCTGAGCCTTTTCAAACTCCGCTTTTATTTCCGTAAGCTTTTTTTCGGTTTTTTCATATTCTTCGCTTACATGTTCAATTTCCGAAAGCTTGCTTTCGATATTCCGTTTCAGCTTTTCCTCGTTCTCCGACAGATTTTCTATCTGCTGCAATATGGAAGCAATAGAGCCTTCGCTGTGAGAAATATCGTTTTCACAAACGGCAATATCCGATTTATACTGCGCCGACGATTGTTCCGTATGAAGTATTTTTTCTCTGAGTTCCTCGATAGATACCGAGCTTTCCTGAATTTTCCGATAACCCTCTTTAATTTTTTCCTCTTCACGTTCTATATCGCTCTGGATATTTTCATATTCAGTCTTATTGAGAAGAAAATTATTTTCCAGCTGATCAAGCTTTGACTTCAGATCGTGAAGCCTGTGTACCCAGACGGAAATTTCAAGAACCTTTCTTTCTTCAGCCAAAACGATGAATTTTTCCGCCTTTTCAGATTGAGCTTTAAGCGGTCCTACACGGCTTTCCAGCTCTGCCGCAATATCGTTGAGCCTTACTAGATTTTCTTCTGCTGCCGAAAGCTTTCTTTCCGCCTCAAGCTTTTTATAGCGGAATTTTGAAATACCTGCCGCTTCCTCGAAAATATCACGGCGCTCATTGCTTTTTGCGCTGACTATCTCGGCGATTCGTCCCTGACCGATAATGGAGTATCCGTCACGTCCCAGACCCGTATCCATAAAAAGTTCGTTTATGTCTTTAAGGCGGACGTTTTTACCGTTTATTTTATACTCGCTGTCGCCGCTTCTATAAAGCTTTCTTGTTACGCTTACTTCCTTTTCCTCGCTGCCCAGAGTGCCATCGGAATTATCAAGAGTAAGAGTCACCATTGCAAAGCCTACCTGTTTTCTGGCAACAGTACCGGAAAAAATAACATCCTCCATTTTGTTGCCTCTGAGAGTTTTTGTGGACTGTTCTCCTAAAACCCATCTTATAGAGTCGCCGATATTACTTTTTCCGCTGCCGTTAGGTCCTACGACAGCCGTAAGACCTTTATCGAAGCTTAATTTAATTTTGTCGGGAAAGGACTTAAAGCCCTGTAATTCCAGTGATTTTAAATACATATTTTATCCTCTGATCTCACATTGATATCTGGGTATACCGCTTTCGCCGATCACCTTAACATCAATGGAATACGTTTTTTTAAAATATTGAATGTTAGATTTTTTATGACCTACCGCCTTGCTTATACAAGATGGTGCAACTGCAAAAATATATTGCTCCTGAGAAGCAGTTGGATAAGCCATCAATTCCTCTATTCTCCATCTGTATATAATACTTTCGCACAATTCACGGAATGCAGGATGGTAAAATCCTCCTACCATATCCTTTTCTACAAACTCAGAAGCATGTAACCCGCATTTTATGACCTTTATTCCTGCCTGTTCAAATCTCATCATTGCAATGGCAGAAATATCCAGAACCTCTTCAAAGGTAAGAGGTTTATATTCTCCAGATTGGTAAAGCTCTGCAAGCCTTGTTCCGGCAAGTATCACAACCGGATATATTCTTACAGTATCAGGTTTTATTTCAACAATATTGTCCAGAGTATCAAATTCATCTTTATCTGTACTTTTGTAAAGTCCGGTCATCATCTGAAGGCCCAATTCAAATCCGTAATCTTTTATAAGCTTTGAAGCCTCATATACGTCCTCTGCGCTATGTCCTCTGTTATTAGCTTTCAAAACATGATTTTTCATGCTTTGCGCTCCAAGTTCTATTGCGGTGACTCCATAGCTTTTTAAAATATCAAGAATTTCTCTATCGATAAAATCGGGACGGGTAGAAATTCTGATACCCATAAAGCCGTTTTCACCCAGATATTCTTTAGCCGCATCAAGCAGTTCTAGCATATAGCTTATGTCGATAGCCGTAAAG
>CAMWXM010000287.1 GCA_947178195.1 uncultured Ruminococcus sp. | reverse complement strand
GCAATAAATATTGGGCTTTCCTCAAGATCTTTAATATTGATAGCGCCAGATTTGTATCCTTCAATTATCTCCATCATTTTTAGAAGCATATCATCTATTGAGACATTATCACCCGACACATCCGCAATTAGATCTTCCTGTTCACTCATTTCTTTAATGCCAATTGAAAGCAAAAATTGTTTGATTTCTCTATCTTGTACAATATTCTTTAATGATAAATCCACATAAAGCGGGTTTTTAAGATAATACTTAGGTTGATAGTCTGTTCGCAAATATAAACGATCTTTTATGCTGTGTAATTTTTTATCTTCACATAAAATAAATTCAACATTACTAAGAATTTCAGTCCTTGACGGTTTCGAATCAAATATAGAATAGCTTTTTCTCTCCTTAGACTGCGAAAACAAATAATAAAGCGTTTTAAAATACTGCGCATTCTGTTTGGCAAACAATGCGTCGAAAAAGTTGGGATTTTTCTCTAGCGAATTAATGAAATCTTCAATTGTAAATTCTTTAATTTTGAACTGATCGACGAAGAACTCGATTCGTGACGGCGTAGTAAATCGCGGTAACCAACTTTTTTGATAGTAGAACTCAACTTCCGACAAAGGGAGAATGTTTTTGACTTCTACACTTGCCCACATTACAACTTCTAATTTCAAATAATCGCCTTGTTCAGTAATAAATAATGCGTCAGATTCAAATGCCTGCTTGATTTTTTCCGCAAAAATTTGATATCGTGAGTTTGGATTATTTGCAAAATCTCTTATGGTCGGCAAAGCCTCATAAACAGAATAATCTAATAACTTTACCCCTCTGAAATAGTAGAGTGATTCAACCGACAAATTTGCCAATGCTTCAATCAGTTTTTCATTTTCTTCGCAATACCTTATATTATCACGCGCAACGGTAGATGCAAAAGGTGCATTGATGTGGAAATGCAAATCACTTTTTTGATCGGTAGGGAAAAATATGCATACTTTACCTGTTAAACTACTATCCACGCTAAATTTACCGTCGTTAAGCATCTTCATCCGATATGCAAGCGAAACAGTATTATTTTTCAATTTTCCTTCAACAATAATAGGACACTCTTCGTTAAATTTACTCCAATAGGATATGCGCTCGTCTACTTCGCTCTTTTTTACACGGATACCTATAATAAATTTAATTGACGAAACCATTTCATCAACTTTAATATAGCCTTTTGTACCATTAGATAACTCATAGTTAATTGTTTTAATATGATTCAAAAACAAGATTGCGGTTTCGTCTAGATTACATAGACCTTCGACAATTTCTTCAAACGCCTTTTCCTTTGGTTTGTCGCTGTTATCAAAGGGGAAAACAAACTTAGTTTGATCTTTTAATGTCTGTTGTGCAATGCTATCATCTTCGGGAATGAGCATATCAATAATTTTGAAACAGTAATCCTCTGAATAGATTTCAGGAGTCGCTGTATATGCATAAACAGCTTTAAATCCAACGCCAAACTGACCAATTGTGGTAGGATCGTCTTTTTTTGTTCCCTTACTTATATTTGTAATTGCTTCTACATCTTCTAATGTAAAAGTTCTTTTATCTCCGTTATGCGTAAATATCAATTTATCATCAAAAAGTTGAAAATTTACCTCTGTAGCGTTCATATCCTCCGCATTTTGCAATAGTTCATAAATGAAATGTGCTTTATCTGGATATAATTCAGTCAGCAAGTTTTTAATTCCATCAAAAGCATCATTTTCCTTCATGCTTTTAACCATTTCTTTTCTTTTACTTTTTAATTCCTCAAAGGTAGAAAATCTGCTCATCATTAGTTCTCCACATGTAAAATTCCTATAGCGAGCTTGGACGAAATAATATCGCATCTGCCAATCTCAGCATTTAAGTTCTTCTGCTTTTCAATAAAGGACAGTTCTGACCGTTCGAGCTGCGCCTTCTTCATCTTTATGATGCGTTCATCGGTGGCTTTCATCAAAATATTTTGAATGGCGCGTAGTTGCCCTTGCTGGCTTGAAACTAAACTGCTCATTCTGAAACGTATTGTCTGTACGGATTCGTTGATATATTTTTCTTTTGCTGCTTTCCACAAGGCAAAATGTAAATCTTCTAAACTGTCATAATTAAAGAATTTATTATTTTCGTAATCTTGTGAATTATAAATCAATTCTAACATGATTTTAGAATCAATTTTTTCCTCAGTAATAACCTTCAACTCACAGTTAGGTTTTACTCCTTTATATTGCCATTCATAAACGACGAAATGATAATCACCTTGTGGAAGTTTGTTCGACTTAACCATTAAATCACATTGTACAGGATCGTCACTGAAATAACGAATAGCTTGTTTTACGAGAGGATGCGTGGGCATAATGAATGTTATATCTTTATGTTCAGTCGCATATTCACCATCGAAAGTAATTTTTTCAAAAGGCGTTTGATTATTTAAATAGTTATCCCACGCTTTATATATCGGATTAGACTGTCTATCTAATAATTCGTAATCGGTTAAGAGTACTTGTCGATTTTCCGCATTTAGTCTTAAAGTTTTTTCAACTCCGTTTCCGAGGATATACTGCGTCTCTGAACCTAAACGTTTTTCAAGATATGTTTCAACTAGTCGTACGATTGCTTCTGCACTTAAATGAATATTTGTTGCGTCTTGTAATTCTTTCCTCATAACTTCTTCGCTTAGATCTAAACCAAAGAAGGTATGTTTCTCCTCTTCCAATCTTTGTTGCTCCTGCATTTTACGAATAGCATTATCGGCAATTTGTAAGTCTTTTTTAGCCCGTTCTTGCGGGTTAAGAACATATCTATCAACAAAATCATAAATCTCATGTGTAACTTCGCCCAATATTTCTTCACTATCTCCAATGGAAGAATTAAACACGCCGATTCGTAAAAGGCAACGCTCATATATATCGCAATCTATCGTGCCTTCCGTAATAATATTGATAATGGAAATACTCTCACTTTTTTGTCCGTTTCTATCAATACGCCCAATGCGCTGTTCAATTGTCTGTGGATTCCACGGCAAATCATAGTTAACAAGACAATCGCAGAACTGATAGTCCAAGCCCTCACAACCGACTTCTGAGAACAGTAACACATCTAACGAATCCTCCTGCGCTCTATCTGCTTTAAATCTATTACGCAAAATCACTCTTTCGTCGTCTTTAACACCGCCATGAATTATCCCCACGCGAATATTTTGCGCGGATAGTTTTTCATATAGATAATGTAAAGTATGTCGAAAACTACTGAAAACCATTGCTTTGTTATTCACCATAGTTTGCTTGTTTTGAATAACTTTAATAAGCTCCTCAACCTTAGTATCGGCATCGCTCATTTTTTCGGTAAATTTTAATAACTGTTCTACAGCTTCAACAATTTGCGGTTTTGATAAGTACTCGGTGTTAGTATCATCAACTTCTTCGCCTATATCTCCGCTTGCGAAACCCAATTCATCAAATCTACGTGTTAATATATCTTCAAGAAACGGACGCAAACCATGAATACAACTTGAAGCTTGGCGCATAATAGTCGTCATCATAAAGCGTAAGCCCCTATCTCCATGCAGTTGCATTAGAATACTAGCCTGTATGCGTAGCAACTCATTGTATAGTACCAATTGATCTTCCGTGAATGACACTTTCAGTGTCTCCGGCTTTCTAACGGTAAATTCTCCGATATCACGTCTGCGGGTACGATTTATAATGCAAGCAAATGTATGCAAACTTTCTATATCCGTAATTAATTTTACACGTTCTTCCTGGGTGATTATTTCTTGATTTAAAACTTCGACAGCATTAACATAAATAGGGTTATGTACTAAATCGACGGAGCCACGACCGGTTTTCCCCGCGGAAACCAAATTTGCTAACGCTTTCTCTTGCCAATCTTCCGTGTTTCCGCGAATTAACCTCACAGCTTCGTTTATAAAGGGATTAGGCTCTGACATACCAACAAAATTATCGTATTCGTAAATTAAATCAGGTCGCAAAATGCTTAATAATGTAAATAAATCCTTATCGCCTAGTTGAATAGGTGTAGCG
>CAMWXM010000286.1 GCA_947178195.1 uncultured Ruminococcus sp. | reverse complement strand
GAATACGTCTGTTCCATCATTAATTTAAAAGGAGATTTTTTCCTATGAATATTTTAGTAGTAGGCGGTGGCGGCAGAGAACACGCTATAATCATGAAGCTTGCTCAAAGCCCTAAGGCTGACAAATTATACTGTACACCCGGAAACGGCGGCATTGCAAAATATGCTCAGTGCTTCGACGTTAAGGCAACCGATATTGACGGCGTTGTAAAACTGGCAAAACAGGTTGAAGCAGATATGGTCGTAGTCGCTCCTGATGATCCGCTTGTTTTAGGCATGGTGGATGCTCTCAACGAAAATGGTTTCCGTGCCTTTGGTCCTGATAAGGCAGCTGCCATTATAGAGGGTAGTAAGGTTTTTTCAAAAAATCTTATGAAAAAATATAATATTCCAACGGCTAAATATGAAGCTTTTTCCGATGCACAGAAAGCAATAGAATATATTAAAACTGAAAACAAATTTCCGACTGTTGTAAAAGCCGATGGTCTTGCACTTGGAAAAGGCGTTATTATTGCGCAGAATTTTGAAGAAGCAAAGGATGCTGTTACCTCTATCATGGAAGATAAGATTTTCGGAAACAGCGGCGCAAATATTGTTATCGAGGAGTTTTTGACAGGTCCTGAAGTATCGGTGCTTTGTTTTACCGATGGCAAAACTGTTGTACCAATGATATCGTCAATGGATCATAAAAGAGCTCTGGATAACGACGAGGGTCTTAACACAGGCGGCATGGGTACTGTCGCACCTAACCCGCATTATACAAAATCCGTTGCAGACGAATGTATGAAAACAATTTTCATACCGACGATTGAGGCGATGGTAAAGGAAAGCAGAAAATTTAAGGGTTGTCTTTATTTCGGACTTATGATAACTCCTGACGGTCCGAAGGTCATCGAATATAACTGCCGTTTCGGCGACCCTGAAACTCAGGTGGTACTTCCACTTCTTGAAAGCGATCTTGTAGACGTTTTTGAAGCAGTTATTGATGAAAAGCTTGATGAAATGGAAATAAAATGGAAAAATCAATCTGCCGCATGTATTATTCTTGCAAGCGGCGGTTATCCTAAAAAATATGAAACAGGAAAGGAAATTTCCGGACTTGACGAAAAGGGACAGCTTGAAAACGTAATGGTTTTTCATGCGAGTACTAAATCGGAAAATGAAAAATTACTTACCTCAGGGGGCAGGGTATTGGGTATAACGGCAATCGCTGACGATCTTAAATCGGCTGTTGATAATGCTTATGATTCCGTTAATTCTGTAAGCTTTGAAAAAATGCATTACAGAAAGGATATAGGTCAAAGGGCGTTGAACATTTAAAGTGATTTTATTGCTGCATAATTTAAATGCGGAAGAATGGAGATTAATATGTTATTAAATAAGTTTTTGCCAAGGACAGAATTTGAGAGTTATGAGGACTTTAAAGAAAATTATAAGGTAAATATACCTGAAAATTTTAACTTTGGTTTTGACATCGTTGATGAATGGGCAAAAAACGAACCTGAAAAAATGGCTCTGGTATGGTGCGATGACCATGATGAAGAACATAAATTCACTTTTAATGATATTTCTAAATTGTCTAATAAAACTGCTAATTATTTTAAAAGCATTGGTATAAAAAAAGGCTCGGTTGTAATGTTGATCCTGCGTAGAAGATGGGAATACTGGATTTGTGCGGTTGCACTTCATAAAATCGGAGCTGTGTTAATTCCGGGAACGTTGCAGCTTAGTACAAAAGATATTGTTTACAGAGGAAACGCTGCGGAAATATCGACTTTTATATGCATAAACGACGATTATGTAATACAACAGGTGGAAAATTCGGAAAGCAAGATTCCTACGATGAAAAATAAAATTGTCGTTGGATCAAAACATGATGGCTGGAGCTTTTTTGAAGACGAAATAAATAAATTTCCTGATACTTTTGAAAGACCCATCGGTGATGAAGCAAATAAATGGAACGATATTATGCTCGTTTATTTTACTTCCGGTACTACGGGTATGCCTAAAATGGTGCAGCACAATTTTGCTCACCCTCTGGGACATATTGTTACAGCAAAATACTGGCAGCAGGTACAGGAAAATAAGCTTCATATGAGCGTTTCAGATTCAGGCTGGGCAAAATTCGGTTGGGGTAAAATTTACGGTCAATGGATTTGTGGAGCCGTAATATTCTGTTACGATATGGATAAATTTATACCTTTAAAGCTTCTTGAAAAAATAACCGAATATAAGGTGACTACATTCTGCGCTCCGCCGACAATGTTTCGTTTTATGCTTCAGGAGGATGTGGAAAAATTTGATCTTTCCTGCATAAAAACCTGCTGTATTGCAGGAGAACCCCTTAATCCTCAGGTCTTTAACGATTGGTATAAGCTTACCGGTTTAAAGCTTCGGGAGGGCTTCGGACAGTCGGAGGGTTCTGTTCTTGTTGCCAATTTCCAGTGGCTTGAACCATTTGCAGGTTCGACAGGCAAGCCTGCGCCGCTTTATAACATTAAACTGATAAATGACGACGGTGAGGAATGCAAGCCGGGTGAGGAAGGTACTATAATAGTCGAGGACGTTAAAAATAATCCGCCCGTAGGATTGTTTACCGGTTATTATCACGACCCTGAGCTTACTGAAAAAAATCTTTTGGGAGCTTATTATGATACCGGTGATGTGGCTATATGCGATGAAAACGGCTATTACTGGTTTATGGGACGAAACGACGACGTAATCAAATGCTCAGGCTATCGTATCGGTCCATTCGAGGTCGAAAGCGCAATATTAGAACACCCTGCGGCAGTGGAATGCGCTGTAACCGGCGCTCCAGATCCTATAAGAGGACAGGTGGTAAAAGCTACAGTTGTACTTGCAAAGGGATACGAACCCAGTGACGAACTGACAAAGGAGCTTCAGGAGCATGTTAAACATGTTACCGCACCTTACAAATATCCTCGTATTATCGAATATGTTGAAGAATTGCCTAAAACTATAAGCGGAAAAATCAAGCGTAAAGAAATTCATTTGCGTGACCTTGAAAAAAGCAAAAACAAATAACATTAAAATAGGATAAGCCCCGAACTAAAATAAAAAGCACCCGGAGGAAATTATGAACGAACGTTTGCCTTTTCTTCAGCAAAAGACATCCCGACTAACAGCTTCGCCGGGTGTTTATTTAATGAAAAATTCTGACGATCATATTATATATATCGGTAAGGCCAAAAATTTAAAAAAACGTGTAAGCAGCTATTTCAGAAATAATCCGAACCATACTCCTAAGGTTCATCAAATGGTTGAAAACGTATACGACTATGATTTTATTGTTACCGACAGCGAATGCGAAGCTTTGATTTTAGAATGCAGTCTTATAAAACAGCATAAACCTAAATATAACATTCTGCTTAAAGACGATAAGGGATATTTTTATATTAAAATATCAAACGATATATATCCTAAGGTTACTGCCGAAAAAAATACCACATCAAAAGGGGAGTACTTCGGACCTTATACCAGTGCATTTACCGTAAGCCAGACAGTTGACGAAATAAATAAGGTGTTTAAGCTGCCGACTTGTAAATATCACTTTGATGGAAAAAAAAGCAGTGTCAGACCTTGCCTTAATTACCATATCAATCAATGTATGGGAATTTGTCAGAATAATATCACTCCTGAGGAATACGGCGAGATTATTGGGCAAATAAGAGATTATATAAACAAAGGCAACGATTATGCAATTAAAAATTTAGAAATGCAGATGCAGAAAGCCGCAGAAAATCTTGAATTTGAAAAAGCAGCAAGAATCCGTGACAGAATAAAAGCCGTTTCAAAGGCCTCTCAGCAACAGAAAATATTTGATGATAATCTTAAAAGCAGCGATTTTGTTGCTTCTTCTGTCAGCACAAAAGGCTCTTGTATTTCCGTTTTGAAATATCGAAACGGAAGGCTTTTTGACAAATTGATATTCCCATTTACTGTTGATGAAGCTGAGGATAATTTAATTGAAAATTTTCTTAATATGTATTATCTTTCTCAGGAAGAAATACCAAAAAATATTTATACCGTAGCAAAAGATGTATTACACAATTATG
>CAMWXM010000285.1 GCA_947178195.1 uncultured Ruminococcus sp. | reverse complement strand
GTATAATAAATAAAAAGAGGTGCAATTACATGGGAATTTATTTAAATCCAAAAAATATTAATTTTTAAGAAGCGCTTAATTCTGAAATATACATTTATAAAAGTGAGCTTATAAAATATACAAATAAAAATATAAGAACTAAACAAAAATATATTTGCGTCAGCCATCCGAGAAGATTTGGCAAGTCGATAACCGCAGATATGCTTACAGCCTATTACAGCCGTGGCTGTGACTCAAAAGAAATGTTTAAAAATCTAAAGATTTTACAGAATCCAGAATTTGAAAAGCATTTGAATAAATATTTACAGAACAGGAAGTTAAGAAACTTTGTGAGCAGTATAATATGTCACTTGATGAAACCAAGCGCTGGTATAATGGGTATAATTTAAAAGGTATTTCAATATATAATCCCCGTTCTGTGGTTATGTCAATAATTGGTCACGATTACGATAATTATTGGACTTCTACCGAAACTTACGAGGCATTGAGAGTTTATATTGCAATGAATTTTGATGGACTTAATGAAAAAATAACTCGAATGATTGCAGGAGAAAAGGTTAAAGTAAATACAGCAAAATTTCAGAATGATATAACTACGTTTAACAGCGCTGATGATGTTCTTACTTTACTGATACATCTGGGGTATCTGACGTTTGATTTTTATACAAAAGAAGTATGGATACCAAACAGCGAAGTACAGCAGGAATTTATAAACTCCATTGAAGATGGCGGTTGGGAAACCGTTATGAAAGCAATAAAAAAATCTGATGATCTTTTAAATGTTGTTATTCAAGAAAATGAAGAAACCGTTGCTGATCTAGTTGAGCAGGTTCATCAGGACAATACATCAATATTACAGTATAATGAAGAAAATTCATTGGCGTGTGTTATTTCTCTTGCGTTTTATTCTGCAAGGAAAACTTATATTATGTATCGTGAAATGCCAGCAGGAAAAGGTTTTGCAGATTTAGTATTTGTTCCAAGACGAAATAACGATAATCCAGCTATAGTAGTAGAATTAAAATATGATAAATCTGCTGAAACTGCCATCGAACAAATTAAAAATAAACAGTATGCCGAGTGCCTGAAAGAGTATTCGGGAGAGATTTTACTTGTGGGAATCAATTATGAAAAAGATAATAAAAAACACACTTGTAAGATTGAAAAAGCAGAAAAAATTTAACTCGAAAATTTGTGTCCGATTTTAGAATTTGTTGGAAGTTTTTCAGTGTAGCAAGCAGGTAACAATAGCCTGCGGCTCAGAACCGCAAGTTAAGGCAATATTCTATAAAGATTGTACGTCAGATTTGCGGTCAGATATTTCGTCAGACGACCATGGTCGAAAGGATGGTAAAAATGATAATAGGTGATCCTTATAAATTTGCAGTATTGTTTGACAGAGTAAAATATTGGAATGCTTCTTTAGCAGATAATAATGGATTATTTGCATTATGCATAGATGGCAAATTATTTCCAGATGTAGTTATAAATGCAGTAGTATCTGTAAGCACTTATGATGTCAAGGAATCATTGAGTGGTATTCCAGTTAATGAAATGATATATGATATGGATACAGAAAACTCATTTATGGCTTTGTATGAACTTGTATATCCAGATTATGATAATGAGGATGATCGAGATAATGATTATAGATATCTGCTTGCTACACCTGATTTGACTGATTTAAATTATCTTGTTTTTGCGGTTGAAGGAAGAGGAAAGATTAAAATACTTGCTGCAAAGCTTGAGTATAATTTTGAGGAAGAACGTGATATTTTTGATAATTCAACAATAACTGAAGTCATTCTTGATAAGAATGAAGTGAATCAGATTATAATAGAGATTGAAAAAGCTATAAGTGAATTTACTGGTTGATTAAGAGGAGATAAAATGTTGACAAAAAATACAGAACAACTTGCAGAGCTCATATCCAACTCGCAGATAGCATTCTTAAATGTAAGATATCAGGAAGCGTTTAGCCTTGCAAAATCAGCGATTAAAGATTCTGAATGTGTCTATGCTTATCAGTGTGCGGCTAATGTACCATACGGGGGTATTAATTGATGGATAAAAAGACAATAAAAGAATTGTATAATTGTTCTTATATTGAAGAAAATGGATATATATATCCACTACAAAAATGGTATAATGAATTGATAGACAAATATACTTCAGAAATTACTGTAGTAGATGTGTTAAAAATGATACGTCAAAGAGAATTAATTGATTTAGCAATTTTAAAATCAATTGATTTTTTGAAATACAATTCTCTTGCGGGTGAATTGTATGATGGGGAGTTATTGACAAAACTATATACGGTAAATAATAATACTTTGCAAGGATATTTTGATGAAATCAGAGATATACTTTCAAAAGCCTTGATTCAAGCAGACACTCACGAATGGTTATGTGAAGATGAAAAAGTAGAATTTAAATATTTGATTTCGAAGTTTACATTGAAAATTAATGATCAACTAAAAGATTAGAATATTTTATTATAGTTATATCCACAGGAGTATCGGAAATGGCAGGTTCAGTAGGTTATTGCACATTCCGGATATAACAACATGAATAACCATAAAGATGGCATAATTGAAAGATGACTTTCATAAGGAGATAAATATATGTTTTACACATTTTTTTGTTAGTAATAAATAAGATTTTATGAAAAATAAGTCTTTTCTTTTAAATAGTATAAAGCATTTTAGCGGATCAAAGGTTATTGAAAATGGAGAGAATATTTTAGAAATTGTATGTGATTTATTTCAAATAACTATAAGTAATAATAATAAATTAATCAAATTTACCAGTGAAGATTATAAATTGCCTTTATCATATTTATTATGGTTTGAGGTTTATTATTCTGAAGATGGCTCTTCGGAAAAGGGGATGATGAAGGTAATAGATGATTTTCTCAAAATACCAAATTCTAAGGCGCTTCTTTTTTCTAATGGTGATAAGCCGATTTTGATAAAAAAATGTGAAAAGATAGTTGTTGATCAACATCGATTAGGTACTTCTTATAGTTTTCCTTTTGAAGAAATGAGTGTTGAATATGAAAGTGATTTTATTAATCAGATATAGTGATTGATAATTAAATAATATAACAGAAATGTCGGCGTTAGAGGAACTTTCAACTGTAAGAATATAAGTCCTACCAGTTACCGAATAACTTGATTTAATTTGAGGAGAAAATGTATTATGTTAAATGAAATATCTATGGAAATAAAATTTTCTAACTTCAATGATGTAGTTGAAGTATTAAAAAAGTTTAAAAGTGCAGGATGGAATATAGGCGATTCTAAAGGTCGGGTATCATATTTGCCTATAGGAGATAATGATGATTATGATTGGCAAGATAATTATTTATCAAATGAAGAAATTTATAATATTGTTAGAATAAAGCAACAGAATAAAGAAGTTATTGGAATAAATTTATTTTGGAAAGATAGTAATACTGGTATAACGGCATTATTTTTAAATACAAATTCGCTTATTATCTCATTTTCAATAAATCAAAAGAAAATAGATATGAATGATTCAAGGTCAATGACCGATGTTAATTGGTATATAGAACATATAGTAAATCAAGTTGATGACATTTGTTATTATAAAATTGAGGGCTTTATTTAGATATCATTGATAATAATAGCTTACTTTTAGAGATAGACTCAGTTCTTTGTATGGTAATTACATAATAAGGAGAAATGTTATGTGGAAAAATAAATTAGATTTATTAATTGATAAAAAAAGAAAATATGGGGAAAGCATTAATGCAGGAGTAAGCAATGATGATTTAAAAAAATTTAGTAGTATATTGAAAAAAAGCAATATAAAACTACCTAATGAATATATTGATGTTCTACGGTATATAAACGGGTTAGAATTTAATGGAATGATACTATATGGTATTGATCGTGATTTATATTCGGGAATTGAAAATCAAATAATAAGCGGATTTATAGAGAATAATCAATTGTGGCATGAAAATGATTTTTTAAAAAATTACACTTTTTTTGGTGAAGATGATATGAATTGGTATGTATATAATATTGATAGAAGATATTATGAGGCATTAGACAAACC
>CAMWXM010000284.1 GCA_947178195.1 uncultured Ruminococcus sp. | reverse complement strand
ACTTGATTCTATCCATTGCTGATAAAAAAACAAGGTTTGTCAACAGCTCCGATATTGCTACTCTACCTTTGAGCCACACCAGCATGGTTATTTAAATTACAATGCTTGCATCCACTGCTGTGCCGCTTTATTGACAGCTCTCGACCTTCGGGTTATGAGAATTAAACATCATATTTCATCTAAAATCATTTAGTATCACAGAGTACGTATTTTCGGAGATTTTTGCAGTTTATATGGTCTAATTCTTCATAATTTCAGAATTTTTTCAGTTTGCGTAGCTGTACGGTGGCTGTATTTTTACAGAATGATTTTTACTAAACTTCACATCAGAACGATTGACGTGAAGTTCATATTTTTGCATATAAACACTAGCTGACGCTTCATCATGGAGACGCTTTTCACGGTAATAAGCCTCCTGCTTTACTTTTTGATCTGCATTCAGTTCACGCAGTATTACAATTGTATCATGTATTTATTTTATCTGAGTAGTATTTTCAATATCCATAAGCTCGCCCTCCGTTTCCGCATTTATCAGATTCAGCCAATCTTCCATAGGATTATGCTTTACTGAACTTTTATTTTTTAAGCTCAAAGAAATGCATACCCAATTTATCTGACAATACTTTTAACTGCACTATTCCCGAAGAGGAACAAGTCTGTCCTCGCTGCGGCTCAACAATGAAAGTCATCAGCAAGAAATATGTTCGTGAGAAAGTTGAGCTAATCCCTGCGAAACTGGTCATGAAGAAATATTACAGTCTTACATATGGCTGTAATGCATGCATTTCTGCATTACTTGTGCCAGCAGCTGTCCTTCCACATTCACGGGCTTCTGCATCGACTGTCACATGGGTGTAATATACCAGAAGTATTCAATGCACCTGCGGCTCTATCACTTCACTTGCGTCTCGGCTCTGCTGCTCCCTGTCCTACGCTTAGTTCTTGTGTTACCAGCTTGACCCTAAGGACTCAGTATGGGCGGTTGGCTATTCCTTACCCAACAGGCTTTCCCTGCTGTGTTACTATCAGCTTACAAAGATTGCTTGCGCAATCAGTGAAAAACAGTTTGCGCTGTTTCCCAGCTCTCACTCATAATTTTATTATATCATATCCTGTTAAATTTTTAAAATTGATTTGCATGTTATATTATCATGCAATCAAGTTCGATTCTCTCGCCGTTAAAGCAGTCAGGATCAGCTAAATATAAATATAGAGATTGTCATCTAAACGTTGTACCTCTGATATATTAGTAAGCAACTTACCGAGCGTTTTATCTAGATGCTGTTTTACTTAATAAGATTCTCTTTATCCTGTTTTTAGTATCTGGTTTGGTTATTTCGTGAGGTCTGCAGCGTTTATGTACGACATAGCACTGTGGTTTAAATCATTTATTCTATCTAATTTTAATATCAATGCCTTTAGCTAATTGATATGTTTGAAGAGCATAATCATCAGTCATACCACTGATATGGTCAATAATAAGGTGAACTCTTAACCACCATTCAATATTTACCATATCAATTTTATTGGGATTATCTATTCTCCATTCATCTATTTGATGCCTGTAACTTTCTACACATCGCTTAGATAACATATTAAACACTCGAAACTCATATGCATATTTCTTTTTTGCTTCATTAAATTCATTGTTTTTATACACAAATGCATCAAAATGTTTTTTAGGCATTTTTAGTATTACCCCAAAGAAATTAAGAAGGCCGGAAACAATTGAAAATCCTGCAACTTCTATGCCTTCTGCTTCTTGAGAGCGATATATTATTTTATTAGATATGGCTTTTAATGTGTTAAGTATTTGAGTAGACTGTCTTACATTTCTTATGTCAATTATTTCAGATGCTGTTCCACTCATATATCCTTGAATATTATTTGTATAAAATTTTACTACCTCGTTTGATATGAAATCTGCCCACCTAGAAAATACAATTGTATTAAAATCTCTTATTTTATCACACAACAAATCTTCCATAAGGGTTTTAGGAAAGATTTCTTTAGGTATTTCGCATTTGTATTGTTTTTCCCAATATTCCTTAAATTCTCTCGCGAATTGTGGTGCAGTAATGACTTTCTTTTCTATTCCATCCGCAATATCGCTCATACAATATGCTATATCATCTGCGGCTTCCATAATATATGTAAACGGGAAACGAAATCCGGGAGTGAGTTCCATTGATTCAGTTATATGTTCAACAATACGTTTTTCAGAAATAAAGTATCCTGGCTTCTTTGTAATAGACTTTTCTTTTATTTGACTTGGATTAAGATTATCGGAGCAGCCAACATATTTTAAAGCACACATCAAAGTGGAATACGTTAGGTTAAGACCACTCTCAATTTTCTGATCTTCGCTGTCATTAAAACTATATAATCGAGTTGCGATTCTAAAGCCTTGAGGATTGCCATCAAACAGTTCAAAATCCTTTTGAAGGTTTATGGTATAAACGTTGCTCATATCAATAGACTTAGAACCAATTTTAGAGGCATTACAATTATGAAGTGATATGTATTCCTCTTTATTTTCAAGCCACCATTTTTTTATAGCGTCTTCTCCAAAGTGTCCAAAGGGCGGATTACCTAAATCATGCATTAGACAAGCATTGTCAACTATTGAAATAATTTTTGAACAGTCATCAGGGTTTAAACGATAAGCACCATTAAGTTGTGTAAGTTTCTCTGTAATTTTTGTAGCAAGAATTCTTCCAACATCAGATACTTCAAGAGAATGGGTAAGTCTTGAACGAACATTGCTATTTTTTTCAAGCGAAAATACCTGAGCTTTTTGTTGTAATCTTCTAAAAGAAGATGAATATATGATTCTTGTTCTATCGCTATTAAATTCGTCTTGTGGTGTTCGATATTTGCTTAATTGTGAGTCACGAACTCTCTGTGGAGATAAATATTTAGAATAAATATATTCAAATTGCTTAGTATCTATATTTTTAAAGATTAATTGCTGTTTCTCATTTAAAAGAAACAACTTATTTGCAGGAGTATTATTAATATTTCCTAATATCTTTTTTCCTTCTCTTGTAGGATGAAATATTTCACCATTAAAATTGATTGTAAGATATCCATTTTCCATAATATCAAGATTTTCAATAGGTTTAATAATCTTAAATTTATAGGAATCAACATTGCAGTTGTTTAAAACTTCCTTGATTTCAGAATCACTTAATTCATATTTTTCTATAAATTTTTTTGCATTTCTAAATGGAAAAAATCTTCCTATCCTGAGAGAACTCACTTCAACTTTTTCAGCGTATTTTAAAACATCTTTAAGAGAATCTTTATTTACTTTTGTTAATGTATAGCTAATTCTAACATCAATGGATTTATTTGAGGATTTTAATATTTTTTTAAATTCATTTATATTTTCTTTTACAACATCAATACAATCCACGCCTCGCATATTTGAATAAACAATATTATCAACAGAAGGAATACTAAAATCAATACAATCCACATAATTAATTATTGTTTTAAAATCGCATGGCTTTTGATTGACTGTACCATTTGTACTTATGGATACATATGTTTTTGGCATTTTTTCAGCAATCAACTGTAATTTTGCCATTAACAGTGGATCTTGAAGCGGTTCTCCCCCGCTTATTACTAATCTTTCAGGACTTAAATTGGCTATGTATGGAATTATTTGTATGTAATTATCGTTCCCAATCATTTCTGGGTTATCTGAAGTAATACAATAATCACAATTTAAATTGCATTTTTTTGTAGATTCATAACAAATATTAAGCATGGGTTACCTCCCGATTATTTATAATGCAAAACAAATCTTCTAACTGAATTTCAACCTTACCGTAATGACTAATCTGTGACAGTAAGAATTTTTTCTTCTTTTCATTAGAATTTAATAACTCAAGAAGTTTTCCCTTGATTCTATCAGAAATCATTATATTATATTTTCTGGATAATACTAAACTTCTTGCTAAATTTAATTCCTCATTAGGATTTAATTCAAAGCAGATGTCTATTTCTCTTGGTTTCTTAATTTCGTTACAATTATCCAAAAAGCATCTATTTGTTATATCATATGCATAAGCATCAACATTTAAG
>CAMWXM010000283.1 GCA_947178195.1 uncultured Ruminococcus sp. | reverse complement strand
GATATATTACTCCATTCAGGTTCTATAATATATCTGTCCGAGGCATCTTTTACGCCGAACATACCGTTATCGTTTATAAAAATTTTATAATTATTTTTTTCTGTGTCAAAATTGGCTATGATATTATTTCCCGGATAAGAATTACCATTATCCTTGTTCACTTCAAAATAAAATTTTATCAGTGCGGCTATGGCAGCTATAAATATACAACCCAATAGAAAAAATATTAGCTTCACATACCATTTTTTCCAATATAATCTATTAGCAATGGTGATTTTTATGATTTTTTTCATTTTATTTTTTCAAATTTTCTTCAGTTTCTTTAATTATATAAATCGGTCGTTTTTTCGTTTCAAGATAGGTTTTTGAAAGATACTGACCTAATATACCGATACAGAAAAGCTGAAGTCCTCCCACAAAAAATATTGCGCATACTATAGTCGGATACCCCTGAACATTTTCGCCAAAAGCAAGCGTCTTTATAATTATAACGACAATTATTATAAATGCCACGAGACAGCTCAATATACCCAGTAATGACGCCAGCGCAAGCGGCGCAGTTGAAAAAGCAAAAATACCTTCCAACGAATAAAAAAACAGATTTTTAAAGGACCAAGCCGTTGTACCGGCGGCTCTTTCGACATTTTCATATTCTATATATTTTGTATTAAATCCGACCCAACTGAAAATCCCTTTAGAAAAGCGGTTATACTCATTCATTTCAAGAATGGCGTTTACCATTTGTCTCGTCATAAATCTGAAATCCTGAGCGCCGTCGACAATTTCGGTATGAGAAATTTTATTCATGATCTTATAAAACTTCCTTGCAAACCAGGAACGTATTTTCGACTCTCCTGCCCTGGTTATCCGTCTTGTTGCTGCGCAGTCATATCCTTGATTTTTTACATAATCATACATTTCAGGTATAAATTTCGGAGGGTGCTGCAAATCAGCGTCCATAATAACTACATAATCGCCTCTGGCATTCTGCAGCCCGGCAAACATTCCGGCTTCTTTTCCAAAATTTCTTGAAAAAGAAATATACCTAACATTTGAAGATTCTTTAGCAAGCTCTCTTAATTTTTCAAGAGTCGAATCCTTAGAACCATCATTGACAAACAAAAGTTCAAATTCAAGCTGAGGATTATTCGCCTTCATTTTATTCATAGTTTTGGTTATTTCATTATAAAACAGCGGCAATACCTCCTGTTCATTATAACAGGGAACAATAATTGAAATCAATTCCATAAATTATATACTCCTAACAACTATCAATACATTATTATAATACAACAAAATTTACAAAATTGCAAGCATATTTTTCTTTTTAATTAAATATTTTCAAATTTTTATTTTATCGGATAATTAATGTTAATATGGTAAACATAAAAATACCATGACAGAAAGCATTTCAGAGTCTGTATTAACAGAGGTAAACCCTATGAATAATAAAAAAATAGCTGTAATAAGCGCTGTATCGGGTATATTATCAGCTGTACCTTATATATTTAAAGATATATCCTTGTTAATATTTATAAGTTTAACTCCGGTCATGTACTGCGTAATAAATTTTAAAAAATATGCCTTTCCGGCAATGTTTTTTTACTTTTTTGCATTTTATTTTTTTTCCGATTTATGGATATTGTCAATTGGTTTAAATTTTATATCAAACAGAATATGGGGATTCTTATTATCAGCATTTATTATTCTGAGCGTTTCGCTGCTTCTTGCCTTTACTGCCTCCCTTCCCTTTGTACTGCTGAAAATAATAAAAAACGGCAATCCATTCTTCATGATTATCGTAATTCCTTTTATATATATTTTGGGAGAATGGATTCACGGTACGTATCCTTTGAATTTTCCATGGAATAGATTGTGCAATATTACCGCATATAATACTGAATTTATACAATCAGCAAGTATTTTTGGCGGTCTTTTTATTTCTTATATAATTGTTTTAATAAATGTTTTGATAGCATATTCGTTCAAATATTTTATCAACGGCAACCCAATATCATTAATGTTTGCATTATTTTCAGTTTTGATATATGGATCAAATATTTTCCTTGGCGAATTGGCATACTCTCATTATAATTCACAGCCTGAAAATGAAGCTCGGGAAGTAGTTCTTGTTCAGGCAAATTTTTCAAAGAATGAAAAAAGAAAATTTTCATCTGATTATATACTGGATAAATATATCGAGCTTGCCCAAAAAAATATAACAAAAAGAACTGAATTGGTAGTATTTTCTGAAACTTCCCTTTCAAGAAGTTTTTTTACTGATAATTCATACAAAGAGAAGCTTTACAATTTTTCTGAAAAAATGAATGTCAGCATACTTTTCGGAGTATCCTATAATCTAAACGGAAAAGTTTATAATTCATGCGCAGTACTTTATCCTGATAAAACAATTTCAGAAATATATATGAAACGACGACTTGTGCCATTCGGAGAATATACTCCATCAATTTTTCCACAAAACATTCATTTTATTAATACAAACTATTGTCAAAGTGAACAGAACGTTATAATAGACAGCAATATTGGAAAAATCGGATGTGCGATTTGCTATGAATCCATATTCCCTTTTCTTGCCGCAGATAATTCACGGAAAAACGCAGAACTTCTTGCAATTCTTACAAATGATTCATGGTTGGGAAAGACTGTACCGCTTTATCAGCATCATGGAAATTCTATTTTAAGAGCGGTAGAAAACAGAAAATATACGATAACCTGTGCAAATACCGGAATTTCATCTATTATCTCCTCAGACGGAAAAATTATACGAGCATCTATGCCAAATGTAAGACAGACAATATCTGCCGATATATGCTGCAATAAAATTAAAACATTTTATGCTGAAAATGGAGATATAATCATAATACCGTCTCTTTTAATTGTTTTTATTTTTACAATTATTTATTTTGCACATAAAGAGAAAACTTAAAATGTCAAAAGCTTGCTTTTTTTTTAAGAATATGATATAATTTTTTCAGTTGATGCAGCACCGTACAATGATCGTATATCAGAACCTTCAGCGGTCTTTGTATGATGTTGTTTTAGTATTTTCCGAAGGGATCTGAAAAATAATGTCTAAAGATAATAAAAAACAGAAAAATTTTGAAATTCCACGTCCAACATTCCCAAAACGTGCAGTCATTACCGGCGGTATGCCTTACGGCAATAAGGAACTGCATTTCGGTCATGTGGGTGGTATGCTTGTATTTGCGGATACTTACGCACGCTTTCTCCGTGACCGTATAGGAAAAGAAAACGTAATTTTTGTGACCGGCACCGACTGTTACGGCTCACCTATTGCTGAAGGCTGGCGTCAGAAGGTAAAAAACGGTGAATTTGAAGGCTCTTTGGAGGATTTTGTCCAGGGTAATCATGATAAGCAAAAGGAAACATTAAAAAAATATGCTATCTCTCCGAATCTTTTTGCAGCCTCCGGTCTTGGACGTTCAAAAGAAATCCACGCTGAATATACCATTGAATTTTTAAATTCTCTTTATGAGAAGGGTCAGTTAAATAAAATTACAACAATGCAGTTTTTTGATGAAAAAGCAGGTGTATTCTTAAATGGCAGACAGGTCACAGGAAAATGTCCGGTAGAAGGCTGTACATCTGAAAAGGGCTATGCGGATGAGTGTGACCTTGGGCATCAGTATATGCCGGAAAATCTTATTAATCCTGTCAGCACTTTAACAGGAGAAACGCCTTCCATGAAACCGGTCACAAACTGGTATTTCAAACTCAGGGACTATGAAAATCTTTTAAAAGAATGGGTAGAAAAGCTCCAGAAGCGCAAGGATATCCGACCTGTGGTATGGAAAACCATTTCAGAATTTTTAAAACCGCCGGTTATTTATATTAAACGTGAATTTGAAGAAAAATATTTTGCACTCAAGGATTCTATGCCCGAGCATAATTATCTTGAAGAAAAGAAAAAGCCGTCTTTTACCATTGAATTTAACGAGCTTTCCCACTGCGATGAAGCCTGCCGTATTTTGACCGAAAACGGCATAAGATACCGTACCGGTAAAACGCTTGTTCCGTTCAGGCTTACCGGTAATATTGAATGGGGTGTTCC
>CAMWXM010000282.1 GCA_947178195.1 uncultured Ruminococcus sp. | reverse complement strand
TATTGATACTGATAAGGATGGCAATCAATTAACGCATAGATGATGTATGTATTAGTACAAGAATTTAATAGTTATATTAAAACTACCTTTATTTCCACGTTCAGTACGTTCATATTCAATTCTTTTAATTATCGATTTAAGCAAAGTGTTTTTTTCAGCGATACTCATGCTTTGATTGTAAGTATCAATGACAAGTTTCATTTTAAGTAAAGTTTCTTTAATGTCTGTTTCAGAGATTTTTTCAGATTTAATTTTGACAAGTTCTTTTTCAAGGGCTTGTTTTTTATTGTTCAATGTTTCGGAGCGTTCAACAAAAATCTCTGTGGAGTAAATTCCTTGTTCAAGAAGGTCGTATAGACTATTTTGCTGAGTTTTAATTTTTTCAAGTTCTTTAGTAATACTTTTTTCAACAGCGTCGTTACTGTCACTGTTTATTTTTTTGTCATTAGATGGTCTTAGCTTTTCTATGTATGTCCTGACAATTGTATCATAAATCACCTTGTCAACATCCTGCATTTTAGCTGCAACGCAATTACAGCCATTATGATTACACATCAAAAAAACATCGCCAGTTACATAAGGTCGTCGGACCATTGCACGACCGCATAATTTACAATATAGAAGTCCTGCAAACTGATTTTTCAATTCCTTATTCATTTGGGTTCGTGTATGTGTTTTAGCATTTCTTATGGCTTCTGCCTGTTTCCATACAGTTTCAGTAACAAGTGGTGTATGTAAGCCGTCATATACTTCATAATTGTGATTTATAGGATTTGTATATTTAATTTTTCCGTTTTCCATGACTTTTTGCGTTTTACGCCAGTTCCACCTAAGTTTTCCATAGTAAAGAGGATTTTCAATTATCGCCCTTACTGTTGCAAGACTCCATGTATCAATACGCTTAGGTTTAATTCCGAGGTTATTTAAATGTGTTGCGATTTTAGCATATCCAAAATCATGGTTAATGTATAAATCATACATTAATCTAACGACTTCTGCTTCATCTGCAATTGGCTCGAGAGTATAGCACTTATTATCGTAATCGTGTATCTTTTTGTATCCATATGGAGCACTTGAACCTATGTAATTTCCTTCCTTGACAGACGCCAATCTACCTGCCTGCATACGGCGGTTAATTGTTTTATATTCACGGCGTGACATAAAAAGTGAGAACTCAAAGTATTCTTCATCGTATTCATTAGACGGATCATAGATTTTAGCCGGCGTAATTATTTTTGTACCAGAATATTTGAATGTTCGTGCAATAATGCCTTGATCAATACTGTCACCTCTCGCAAGTCTTTCAATTTCCATGCATAAGACACCTGAGAAAACACCTTTTTCTACTTTTTGAAGAAGCTTTTGGATTTCAGGTCTTGAATTAATCGAATCGCCAGATACGATCTCTTCGTAAATTTCTGTTATTGTTATTTGATGATTTTTTGCAAGCTCTAAAAGAGTTTGACGATGTCTTGAAAGTGTTTCGCCTTCTCCTCTTGCTTCTGCTTCTGCATCGGCACGAGATTTTCTTAAATATATTGCATATTGTTCAGTCATTTTGTACCTCCTTAATATATAATATATAATAACGCCTTGCAGCTTTCGATTGCATGGCGTTGTTTTTTATTTAAGACCAAAATAATCTTTTATATCGTCTATAAATATAGCCGTATTATTTTTTCTTAATGTAATATGTAAATTGTTTACAAAAATTATACATTGAATTAAGGCATGTTCTCGCTATGGGAATGTCTCCAGTGTAGCATAGGTGAAAAGCTCATATTCCTTTGAAATGCTTATGTTATATCTATTTGCGACGCTTTGAAGCAATTCTCTTCTTGCAGGAGTTGTAATATCGCAACCACTTGAAATTAAATTTTCTATGATATATTCGTCATCAGTTAAATATATATCGCCTTCTTTTTCATTTTCTTCGGCATATATCTTCATGGGATCATTATTTTTATCTGAAGATGGGACAGTTATTTCAATACGATTTTCTAATTGGTTCTCAGAAAAATTATCATTTAAAAATTTCAAATATTCGTCTACAAATTTGGTCAAGTAAAATTCTCCTTTCAAGATCGGTCAATTAATTGTGTAATAGATCGTAAAATGATTTTAACTGTTCAACGTCCATCAATAAAAATTGTATATTTTGTATTTTTCTAACTAACTCGTCATTTTTATTGATATTAGGAATTATTCTTGTTATAAGACAGATTATTTTATCTATTGCAGCACCTAACATATTACCTAAAATCATGCAAGATTTTATTTGAGGAATGTAATCAAGGCATTGTTCAGGTAATTAGAGGAAATGTCTACTTCCCAGAAAAGTAAAAATATTCTTGACTTGTCATTATCTAAACCTATGGAATATTCATGTTCCCAATCAATTCCTATACCTCTTGAATAGGTTTTTTGCCTTTCCCAATTACATATTTATTTGTACGCTTCATTAAAATTTTGTTCCATAATTAATGATAAACATCTATCTTCAAATTCAAGGTCTTTTGTTATAGATTGTGGCAGAAATTCAATTGCTTTCTTACCAATAGGAGTTAAAATAAACCTTTCTTTATATAAGTTAAGCGATTTAAGTGCATCATCAATATTTTCATGATCTTGTATACGTTCAATTAGATCTTGCTTTTTTCCTGAAGTTTTGAGTGAGAAAAATTTTAAAATTTCTTTTAATTGTACTGTGGTTAAGAAAGAAAGATCGTCTGAAGGACATGCTATTTTAACATATCCATTTTCAATTAGTTTTGTTATTAATTGCTTGTAATTTATATGATATTCATATGTCCAATATACTGGAAAATGAAGTTCGTCAACAATTTGATTTGAAAGGGCTTTTAAAAAATATTTTTCAGTTGATGTAAGTGATTTAATATCGCCAGATTTTACATTTACGTTTCTGAAATCAAGATTCTTAAAAGTGTTCGTATGATCTTTATACGCTTTATCAGATTCGTCTTTTGCTTGTTTATCTAATTCTTGAATATATAAATTCATTAGTCCTTTATCTCTGATTTTTATTTCAGTTTGTACTTCTGGAGTTATGAAAACATTAGAATGTTTATGATATTGATTAGTGTAATATTCAATAGTTGGGTTATCCATGTTGTCTTTATATTGTTCAAGAGTATCATAAAATTTCTGTATTTGATTAAGTTTACTCTTAGGTGTTTTTATGGTTTTTATTTTATTCAAAATAGAATTTAGGTATCTGTTAATGAAATCAATAATCATATCTTGTTTATTAGCTTTAACTTGATTTAGAATTTCATCTGGTTTAAATTGTTCTGAATTAACATATGATTCAAAAGTCGTTAATTTTTTCGCATGTTCAATCAACAAATCAAATCGAGTGAAAAATGTTTCAGGATTTAACGTTGTTTGTAATATGTTAAGGCAATCGCTCATTATTCTTAGATGGTCAAGTATGGCTTGTTTTGTTATTCCTTTTACTTGGTATTCTGGTAATATAATCTTGTTAGTTGATTGTGGAATATTTTGATTGTAGTCGTTTTTGTTTTCAGATATAAAATGATCATCATTTTCATTTTTTGATTTGATGCAATTATTATATTTACTTTTTTTATCAATCAATTCGTTAGTCTGTTGGATTTTTTTATTACATTCTTCTTGAGTTTTCTCTAATATTTTTTTTTCATTCTCTATAATAGACGCTGTATGTTCATCTGCCTTTTTGATTTTTAAATCGCACACTTCCTGAACATTTTTTAATTTTTCTTCGTATTCTTTTTTTAGTAATTCAGCTTTTTTATATTCCTCTTCTGCTTGGCTTAGCATTTCATTTGCTTTTTGAGTTGTTTGTTTGGCTTGTTCTTCTGATAATTGAATATTTGATTTTTTTCTTTTATTAAATTTGATAAAAAAATAAATAACATACGGAATAGAAGTAATGAATAGTATTATCATTCCTTCGAAAATGTTATAATGCGAAATGTTTTGAATTATACCTATGATGAAAAACAATCCCCAGACTATAAGAAAGATTTTTACTATAACACCTAAAACTTTTTTTTGCATGTTTAATCTCCTTAATGTTAAATATTATGCTAAAATTATA
>CAMWXM010000281.1 GCA_947178195.1 uncultured Ruminococcus sp. | reverse complement strand
ATAAAAGAATATGTGAGCATAATTATACGTTTTATTTTCCTCTACATTTATATCGTCCATGTGAAATACCATTTCATAATGAAGAATATTTTAACAATGAAGTTATAAATTATAGTATTCCTAATATTCGAATCCTAATAGATACAGATGTAAGTAATAACAAAATATATTTAAATATACAGCTTCCTGATGTAAATTAAAAATATAAAAATAACAGAGTCAGATGAATTCAATCTGATTCTGTTGTTTTTTTATTGTCCGAAAATAAACAATTTTGTGGCATATCTATCTGAAATATTATGTGTTATTATAGAAACAAGGGAGGTGCTAATAATGCAAAAGAAGAATGTATATAATGTAGCTGAAATTACTACATTACTCGGCATATGCAAGCAAAAAGTCTACTCGTTAATTCACGAAGGTAATTTGCCCTGCATAAAAATCGGAAGACGTTATGTCATTCCAAAGGCAGCTTTTGAGCAATGGCTGAAAAAACAATGTAATTGACTTGGTGTCAAATTACACGGTATCTTGAAAATTGAATAAGGAGGTTGTTTACATGGCTAAACGTAGTAATGGTGAAGGCTCAATTTATCGACACAATAACAGATGGGTCGCCGCAATTACCTTACCACCCAATTTGGGCGGTAAAAAGAAGTATCATTACGGCAAAATCCGTAAAGAATGCGTCCAGTGGCTTGAAAATATGCGTGATTCCCTTAAAAAAGGAAGTTACTCAGAAAATTCTGACATAACGCTTATTGAATGGCTGACTACATGGCTTAATGATTATTGTATCAATATTCGTCCGAGCACTCGTATGAATTATGATACATATATCAATCGCCATATAGGTTCATCGGACATTGCAAATATTCCTTTGTGTCAGATAAATACTTCTGTTCTACAGAATTTTTTCAATAATCTGTCACAGAACGGTCGAATTGACGGAAAAGGTGGTTTAAGCGCTAAAACTGTCAGAAACCTGTATAATATGCTTCACAAAGCGTTAAAACAGGCTGTAGGTAATCAGATGATTACAAATAATCCTGCGGAATACGTTGTGCTTCCAAAGGTTACAAAGCCTTCAATAAAATCGCTTAATATGCAGGAACAGCAAATGCTTCTCAATTCTTGCAAAGGCGAGCGTTGGGAAATTGCAGTTCAGATTTCTCTATGGACAGGCTTACGAATTGGAGAACTGCTGGCTCTAAGGCAGTCAGACTTCAAGGTAATAGATGGGATTTACTATCTTGATATTACCAAAAGTCTGCAAAGAGTAAAGGATTATTCGAGTGAAAGTAATAGCACCATTCTGAATGAGTGCGATACTAAAACCGAAAACTCAGTAAGACAGATACCGCTTTTACCCTGTGTTTCTGATATTCTTGCCAAACATTTTACCAAGCAGAAATCTACTGCCGATGCTTCATTCGGACTTTACAGCAATGACCCTTACATAGTCTGCAACGAAATCGGCAATCGTATTGACCCAAGTACTTACAGGAAATGGTTTAAAGGTATTATTGAGAAATCCGGTCTTTCCGGTAAAATTACTCCGCATACCCTGCGCCACACTTTTGCTTCAACTGCATTAAAATGCGGTATGGACTTAAAAAGTATTTCCGATATACTCGGTCATTACAGCACGGATTTTACGGCACGTACTTATATTCATACTGATCTGAATGGAAAGTATGAAGCTATGACAGCAATGTATAAAATCTTTGAAGAAAATGAAAGGACGAATAACAATGAATACAAATTATTATCTTAAGGGTATGAGTGAATTCACTCATTGCAATATTTCTGATAAAAAGAATGTAGTTTCTACAATCGGAAATTATATGCTTCATGAAAAACCTATAGTTTTCAATGAATCGGCAGCTTATGTACGGCTTGCTACGCATTATGAGTACATAGATTATGATGATATTTCATCAGTAATCCGAAACCTTATAACCCCGGCTGACAGACTATCTGTCAGTTCGGGAGCTGTTAAGGAAGCTATAGAAAGGGTTAAGGATTCTTTAGAACTACAAATTGTTTTTGAGAAAGAATCAAATATAAACCTTATTCATGTGAATAACGGTATTTATGATATTACTTCTCAAAAGCTTAAACCGCCTGATTTAAGCTATGGCTTTAATTATCGATTGAATTTTGATTATATTTCCGAAAGTAAGCGCAAGCTTGATAATTTCAATTACTACATTGAAACAAGCATAGGCGAAGAAAATAAAGAATGCCTTCTTCGTACTATCGGAGCGGCGATGTCGTCAATACGAGATTTTAAAAAGGCTGTTATAATTTTAGGCGCTCCCGACAGCGGAAAGTCTAAAATCCTTGACCTTATCGAGATGGCTGTAAGCAAACAATATACGACCTGCAAACCATTTGATAAAATTGGTACGGAAAAAGCTGTCGCTTCATATATCTGCGGAAAAAGAGTAAATCTCAGCCGTGACATAAGGCTCGGAGTTATCAAGGAAGACGGTGGTTTTAAATCGGTGATCAGCTGCGAGGAAATAACGGGAAGGTTACTTTATAAAAATGAAATTTCCGTTACTCCTAAAGTGATGTTTATTGCCGCAAGCAATGCGTTTCCGAGGTTTAAAAATGCTGATGACGCTTGTCTTAACAGACTGGTAGTCATTAAAATCAAAGGCTTTAAAGGTAAGCCTAAAATAAATTTTCCCGAAATGCTTTTTGCTGAAAAGGACTCTATCTGTTCTCTAGCGATTGATAAACTCAAAGAATTTATCAACTCAGGATATGATTTTTGTATGTCAGATGAATCAAAAACGCTCTTGGAGCAGGAAAAGGCAAAACTTCACACGGTCGAAAGCTTTATTAAAGAACATTATGAACCTGATTCTAACAGTTCCATTTCTTCTGTAAAGCTATACGAACATTATAAGGAATGGTGCCGTGATAACGCAATTGACCCGGTCGGCAGAAACACTTTTTATGATGAAGTCAGCCAAATAGATACTGCTATCACTCGTGATAAAGTTTTGGTTGACGGAAAACGTGTCAATGGTTTTAAAGGGTTGAAAATCAAATCAAATGAATGGATTGTTCCCAAATTCAAAGGAGGAAAAAATAATGAAGGAAAGTAAAAATCAATCGATTCAGGTACGACTGACCGAAAATGAAAAGGAAAAAATAATTCAGAAAGCCAATAAAGCTGGTCTTACCCAAAGCGACTACATAAGGGCAATATCTCTGAAAGACGATAGCCTGAAGATTCTGGCAAATGGACAAGCCGTGGCAGCTGCCATGATTGCCCTTCAAGTTGAAATTCAACAAGCAATTCGCACCGGAAAAATTTCAGACGACTTAGCCAAAGAAATTCTAAAAAAACTTGAAAGCGTTTCAAAAATGTTTTCTGAAATCTTAAATCAAACCGATGATATTTCATTCGACGAAGAGGAGGAGTAACATGGCTATACTGAAACATATCTCGGGTAATAATACGCCTCGCTGTTATATAGGAAAAATTTTAACCTATATACGTGAAGGATACAAGACAGGTGACGGTCAGTACTGTGGTACAAGAGGCTGCTGCAATGACGACCCGGCAAGAGATTTTTATTCTATCAAAAAAGCTTATCACAAAACTGACGGCAAACAGGGAGAACACTTTGTTCTCTCCCTTGAAGCCAATAATAAGGCTTCTTATAAGGAGTGCATGATTGTTGGATATGAAATAGCGGATTATTTTGAAGACTTTCAGGTTGCTTTTGCTGTACATAAGGATACCAATAACCGACATATTCATTTTGTGGTAAATTCCGTTTCTTATAAAGATGGTCATAAGTTTTCGCAAGGACCAAACGATTTGAGCACTTTTAAAACATATTGCAATGAAATTCTGTATAGGCATAATTTTGATATTGTCAGAATGAATACTTATGAGATGTGTGACAATGAATCTTACTCTATTTATGATGGTTTAGGATTTATTGAAGCAGCGGAAAATACACCGAAAGCCGAACCCGAAATGAATGTAATTGTTCCATATGATGAATATGCAGATAAGAATGATAATGATGATAATAGTTATGAAGACGATTCATTTTATGATTGTCATTACTATAATGA
>CAMWXM010000280.1 GCA_947178195.1 uncultured Ruminococcus sp. | reverse complement strand
GTGTTAATTTGTTCCTTTGATGGCTTTGTCAAAGAGTATTTGCTACAATTATAAATAACTTTTAATTCTTCATAATGGTTGCATAATAATTCTGTAATCTTAAAATAATGATAGATATTCGGGATAGACATTCGTCTTCTTGAATTTTCGCTTTTATATATTGAAAATAACCAAGGGGTAGAAGATCTATAATTAGTAGCATTCAATTGGCCCTTAAGTATGTTATAATTTTTGACTATATCAACTGAAGTAAAGCACTCAGGCAATTCTGTTGGGAAATACTCGTATTCTAGTAATTTTTTTATATCTAGCTTGTCGGATTTCATTAGTTACGCCGCCTTATAAATTTCGTTTTCTAATTCCCTAACAGCTCTCAAATAACCTTCTTTGCCGCCAAAAAGTTGTGCGATTTTTGACTGCTTACCGAATTTTGTAAACGGGTCAAGCTTTAATATGTCTAAGTCCTCGATTTCGTAGATTCCGTCACTTGCATACTTGTCAAGTAATGCTTCGAGAACAGCTCTTGCTTCGCCACTATATTTAGCGAAAATATTACGTTTTTTTACGTTTTCGGCACGTTCATGTCTTGTGAGCGGTTTTTGGTCGAATGCGATATGGCAGATAAAGTCAAAATCATCAACATCACTCATTCCTTCATCAGCTTTTAACTTCTCCAAATCAATACCGCAGTTTTGCAAAAGTTTTTGGATAGTTTCCTTTTTTTCTTGCCTAGTCCACATGAGAATGAAATTATCGAGACTTGCGAAATTGTGGTGAATATTTGCCTTTGTGTAGTCTATAATGCTTTCTTGTCTCAAAAGCTTTCCGTCGTTATCATATACGGCAACTATTTTTTGCAATACTTCCGCACGACAACCTCGGCTATCAACAACATATTTGTGTTTTGGCTCAGGAGGAGGGGGAGGTAATACAATCTTTTTTCCATTGGAAGGTTTACTGGGATCAACTGGACGGTAATTCTCGTCTTGTTCTATAGGCCCATCCCAATCAGGGTCGGCAAATAAACGTGATACACCGCGAAAATCCATAATTGTAAAATGGGTTTTCCCTTCATCCCAACGAAGACGTGTTCCGCGTCCGATAATCTGCTTAAATTCCGTCATCGAGCCTATCATTTCATCGATAACGATAAGTTTTACCATTTTGCAATCAGCGCCGGTTGACAAAAGTTTAGAGGTGGTTGCAATCACAGGATAGGAAGCGGATATGGATATGAAATAGTCCAATTTGCTTTTGCCGTACGCGTCACTGCCAGTTATGCGCACAATATAATCGGGGTTTTCCTTACACATATCGGCATTATACTTTGTAAGAGCAACACGCATACGTTCTGCAGCATCTTCTGTTGCGCAGAATACAATTGTCTTGGACATTCTGTCAGTTGATTTGAGATACGACGTGATTTCACGCGCAACCATGTCAATGCGATCTTGAATTATAATATTGTAATCGTAGTCTCTGTTGTTATATATTCTGTCCTCTATCTCATACCCGTAAATATCAAGTTGACCTTTGCGTGGACGCCATTCTTCATCTATGTCGGTTCTGATCCTGATAACTTTGAAAGGCGCGAGGAAACCGTCATCTATTCCTTCTTTTAAACTATACTTATAAAGTGGTTCGCCAAAATAATCGATATTAGATATGTAAGATGTTTCTTTCGGTGTTGCGGTCATGCCGATTTGTGTAGCAGATGAAAAGTATTCCAGTATTTTACGCCAGCGACTTTCTTCTTTCGCGCTACCTCGATGACACTCGTCTACAATAATCAAATCGAAGAAATCTTTATCAAATAGCTGGCTGTAATGGGCGAGCATTTCTTCGTCGGATTCTTCTTCACAAGATGCTTTGTTGCCGACTAACTGTTGATAGAGGGAGAAGTATACCTGATGAGAAGTTATAGTAGTTTTATCGTCTTTAGCAAAATTTATCTTATGTATCACCTTTTCAAGAGGTTTAAAATCTCCGCTTATTGTTTGGTCAACGAGATTATTTCTGTCTGCCAGATAAAGGATTTTTTGTTTCATTCCGCTTTGTAATAAACGATATACAATTTGAAAAGCGGTGTATGTTTTACCTGTGCCAGTTGCCATTACGAGCAATAATCTATTTTGTCCTTTGGCAATTGCTTCAAGAGTGCGATTAACGGCTATTCGTTGATAATATCTGGGCGCATAAGTGCTTTGACTAGTATAATAAGGTTGCGCTATAATTTTTTCTTCTAATTCGGTTAATCCGTTTCCGCCGTTTATTTCACTTTTGTAGCGGGCAATCAATTCGTCGGGTGTGGGGAAGCTGTCTAAATCAAATTCGCGTTCAATCCCCGTGATAAAGTCAAATTCTTCAAAACCGTCACCGTTTGAACTATAAGCGAACGGGACATCAAGCATCTTGGCATATTCTTTAGCCTGTTGCATACCAAAGGATATCGAATGCTTATTGTCTTTTGCCTCTACAATAGCAATAGGTGTGCTTCTATTTAGATAGAGGACATAATCAGCTTTTTTAGCTGATTCACGTGCCACAAGATTTCCACGTAGATTAACTTTACCGTCCGTAAATCTAACGGCGGTTTCCATTGATATCTTATCTTGCCAGCCTTTTGCAAGAAGAGCCGGGGTTATAAAATTTAACTTTATATCTTCTTCTGACATTTGTTTCTTATCGAATATACTCATAAGTTTTCCTCTCTTAAAGGGTTGTTATGTTCTTATAATTTTTTATTATCGGAAGTTTGTAGTTAAAATTTTAACAAGCTAGAAAAGAATTGAAAGTTCAGCATCTGTAAATAATTGGCTTTTCCTTAAAATGCTTTTTAAAGCTTGTTTAAAGGTTGTTTTTGCAAAACTTTGAAGTGCTGATTTTGCATATATAAAACCTATTACTTGTTTTAATTGATTTGCAATATCTTCATTGGTAAGTTTGTCATAGAATTCCTTATCAACAGTGTACACATAGAAGCCTGTAATAGAGGACAAAGAATTTATAAAGTCTCGGTATTCAAGAAAATACTCTTGCAATGTATTCCACATAAATTTTTTATCATTTGATTTTATTGCAGAGAGAGCTTTTGCGCTTTTATTTCTTGCTCCACATACCGTGTGGGTAATTTCAGCAGCCTTTTTAACCGCTTCCGTAAATGTGGATACTTTTTTGTCAGTTTCTGTTTTAGAAGAATAAGTATATTGATTATCCATCGCTATATTAAAATTAAACTCCAAGTCTCTTTCTAATATCGCACAACCATTCGCCGTTGTATTTGAAATATCTAGGCCCGGCAACTGACCATTTGCTATGTGTCAGTTCTGTTGCTAATGCCGATAAAGACCATTGTTTTCCCTCAAATTCTACCGTTTTATTGTCAACTACAATGCACGTTCTTCCTGAATTTTCATTTCCGCGGTTGCAATATTCCAGTACCGCACCAACAGGAATATGTACCATTGAAAAGTTAAAAGGCGCAGTTCTTTCGGTTGCCTCGGATTGAACTTCAGTTGCAACTATTTCTTCTGATGTTTCTTTATTAGAAGGCTTTGCTAATTTCAGTTTGTCTGTTGTCCCGTGGATTTCAGCAATTGCTTCAAACAGAGAATAGGCGTCTTCAGCAGACATGGCATAAAACTCACGAACACGTTTCTTACCGTTAACAGTGTCAATTGCGCGTAAGCTCGGATTAAGTTTGTCAATTATCCCGTGCAGTTTCATGTCGGTCAACCGAGCATTTACTTCATAGGTGGCAAACACTCTGAAAGCAAAAGGAGTGCATTCACTTCTGTTTAATTGTTGCAATCTTTTTTGGATATCGTCGGCATACCCGATTTTGACATAATTAGGGAAGGACGGGTTGGTTAATATGTAGATGACGCCTTTTGTTTCCATAATCATTTTCTCCTCAGTTAATAGACTGTTTCAGTCGGCACTTTTTACGCAAATAATAGATTATTTTGTCGATAATGCGTTGAGCTCTGGCGTAAACTCAATACCGTTATCTTCGCAGAACTTTTTAAAGCGGTATAGGGTCAGTTTCTGAGGAACAGCTTTGCCGTTTTCCCAGCGGTTGACTGTAGCAAAAGAAACGTCGAGCTTGCGCGCCAACGTTTCCTGACTTAGACCTAATT
>CAMWXM010000279.1 GCA_947178195.1 uncultured Ruminococcus sp. | reverse complement strand
TCAATAGACAAAATGTAAAGGAAATGTAAATATGTCAACTGAAAAAAATATTCCCAAAATAATACATTATTGCTGGTTTGGAGGCAATCCGTTACCTAAAATGGCTCGAAAATGCATTGCAAGTTGGAAAAAATATTGCCCTGATTACAAAATTATTGAATGGAACGAAGCAAATTTCGATCTTAATCTGTATGATTATGTTCGCGAAGCATACAATGCCAAAAAATGGGCGTTTGTATCAGATGTTGTTCGTTTATATGCCCTTGTAAATTATGGCGGAATTTATATGGATACAGATGTTGAAGTGCTGAAGCCGTTAGATGATTTATCTGAATATGAAGCTGTATCAGGCTTTGAAGCCAAGGATCGGATACCAACCGGTCTTATGGCATGCTGCAAAGAGCATCCTATGTTCAAGGCGTTCCTGACCGAGTATAATAACGCTCATTTCATTAAGCAAAATGGCGAATTTGATCTGCCAACAAACGTGATAAGAATCACAAATATTTGTTTAAGATACGGACTGCAACTGAATAATCAAAAGCAAACTGTTAATGGCTTTACGCTGTTTCCATCTGAGTATTTTTGTCCTAAAGACTGCGGTACGAGAGTCCTTTCATTGACATCCAATACATATACGATACATCATTTTGACGGTTCGTGGCTTCCGTTTAGATCAAGGCTTAAGATGAAGATCAAACAGTGGTTGGGACCTAAACTGACTGAATGGATATTGTCGCAAAAAAGGAAATTAAGACGGTCGGTCAAATAGACTTATTACTAACAACTGATTCTGTATCGGATATATTATTGGAATGAGGTATATATGAAAAAAATTATGTTGGTCTTCGGCACAAGACCGGAAGCAATAAAAATGTGTCCGCTTGCAAGCGAATTAAAATCAAGAAAAAAAGTTCAGACAATAGTTTGTGTTACAGGACAACACAAAGAAATGCTGGAACAAGTTCTTGACGCGTTTAAGATAGAACCTGATTATAATTTGTCAATCATGAAAGATAAGCAGACTCTTTTTGATGTAACAGCGAATATTTTGACGCGAATAAAAGGAGTCCTTGAAAAAGAAAAACCGGATATTGTTCTTGTTCATGGCGATACATCAACAACATTTGTAACTGCACTGGCTTGTTTTTATTTACAGATACCTGTCGGACATATAGAGGCCGGACTTCGTACATACAATATTTATAGTCCGTACCCCGAAGAATTTAACAGGCAAGCAGTAAGCATAATAAGTAAATATAATTTTGCTCCCACAGAATTATCCAAACAAAATCTTATTAATGAGGGTAAAAATCCGAATTCGATTTTTGTTACCGGTAATACCGCAATTGATGCTTTGAAAACTACAGTATATTCCGATTACACACACCCTGAATTGGATTGGGTCGGAGATAACAGGCTTATACTCATTACCGCTCATCGCCGTGAAAATCTTGGCGAACCCATGGAAAATATGTTCAGAGCAATACGGCGCGTTATGGATGAACACGACAACGTTAAGGCAATATATCCTATCCATATGAATCCTTTGGTAAGAGAAACAGCGGACGCTGTTTTAGGCAATGATAAGAGAATACATATTATAGAGCCGCTTGACGTTTTGGATTTTCATAACTTTATGAATAAGTGCTATATGATCCTTACGGATTCGGGAGGAATACAGGAAGAAGCTCCATCTTTGGGAAAACCTGTTTTGGTAATGCGCGATACTACCGAAAGACCTGAGGGGATTGAGGCTGGAACTTTGAAATTGGTTGGAACAGATGAGGAAAATATTTATCAAAACTTTAAAGAGTTGCTTGAAAATAAAGACACATACAATAAAATGGCACACGCTGTAAATCCTTATGGAGACGGGTTTGCCTGCAAAAGAATAGCGGATATTTTGGAAAACGAATAGCCGCAGTATTGCTGTGCGGTTAAACGATAGCAGGAAGTGTTTAAGTGGGAAATAATAAAAAGCAGCAATTATGACATGGTATATATACCACAAATACAAAGCTGTTTTGCAGAATAGGTTGTTTAGTTATTATAAAGTGTGAATGTATGCAAAGTGCTATAAAAGGTGAAAAAATAAATAGTAGGTAGAAAAAACATGAGTGCAAAAGCAATAATACATAAGATTATTTTAAATAAAATATCAAGATTAGTACATAATAGATGGATGTTTATGAGTTTTTCAGGGCATTATTCAGATAGTCCTAAATATTTATCAATAAAGCTGCACGAATTGGATCCGACAGCTGAAATTATTTGGTGCGTCAAAGAACAGTATAAGAAATTGTTGCCGGAATATGTAACTTATACTGAATTGGGATCAAACGAAGCTGATAAATATATGTCATCGGCAGAAATAATTATTGATAATGTGTATGGAGAAAGAGCTTTTTCTGTTTTTGAAAGTGGAATATTAAATCACTTAAAATCAACATTTTTGAAATGGGGTTTCTGCAAGAAAGGACAAAAGATATATACTACATGGCACGGTACTCCTTTAAAAAAAATGGGCCGGGACCAAATAGGAAATGACATTTCAAATTTCATGTGTTGTAATATTAAAATGATTTTAGGAAATCAATATACCTCAGACATTATGGAACATTTGACTTTTGGTACAATCCCTATGAAAGTCTTAGGCACACCCAGAAATGATATTCTGTTCAGATCACAAAGTAATTTACTGAGAGGTAAATTGAATCTTCCAATTGATAAAAAGATCATATTATTTGCACCAACTTTTCGTAATGACGGAAAAGATGTTGAAGGCAAAAATTTGAACAGAAGTGGCATCGACCAGTTGAAATTAATTGATTTTGAACAATTATTTAAGACACTCCATACTAAGTTCGGTGGTGACTGGGTGATGGTATGCCGCTTTCATTACCATGTGGCAGAAATGGTTGATTGGGAAAAATTGAATAAAAAATACAACGGAAGAATTATAAATGGAAATCTCAACGATGATATGGCAGAATACTTAGCATGTACCGACACTTTAATTACAGATGCGAGTTCTTGTATGTTTGATTATATCCTTACAGATAAACCATGCTTTTTGTTCTTTCCGGATCTGGATAATTATTCCAATAAGGAAAGAGGTTTTTATATTTCGGTTGAAGAATTACCTTTTCCTGTAGCCATTAATTTCGAGGAATTAATCAGTAAAATTTCTGAATTTGACAACGATGAGTACCTTAGCAGGATACATTCACTGAAAGATAATTTTGGTTATATGGAAGACGGAAAATCCACCCAGAGGGTATTGGAGTGGATATTTAAAGATGCAGACTATTAATAAATTATTATTAAAGCGCCCATTTATGCTCCTACATTTCGTGCAGATAAAAAACCAAAGGCATATACTCTTGATTATGCACGGATGAGAAAGACGCTTATATTTAATTGGGATAACGATAAATATATTTGTGATAAGTGTGAATTTGTAAAACGCTGCGGTATTATTGAAAATGGGTATGATTCAGAAAAGATTACTGATGCAATTATAAAAGACGATCTGATTTAGTATAATTATCTACAGCAATTATATGAAGAAAATGCACAAAAACCGAGTCTGAGTTTTGAATATATGAATTTCATCGAAGGGTTTTGTTTGTATTTTCAAAGTGGAATTACTGTGATGATGAATCGCTTTATTAGTTTATAAAATGAGGAATGATGAGAATGAGAAGAGTAATAACATACGGTACATTTGATTTACTGCATTATGGGCATATTAAACTTTTGCAGAGAGCCAAATTACTTGGTGATTATTTAATAGTGGCATTATCAACTGATGAGTTTAATTTACTTGAAAAAAGTAAACAATGTTATTTTACCTATGATGAGCGAAAAAAAATGCTTGAAGCATTGAGATGTGTAGATTTGGTTATTCCGGAAACTTGTTGGGAACAAAAGAAAACAGATATTTCTAATTTTAAGATTGATGTTTTTGTAATGGGAGATGATTGGAAAGGTGAATTTGATTTTTTGAAAGAGCAATGTGAAGTTATTTATCTTGAACGCACTCCGGAAATTTCAACAACTAAAATAAAAAATGATTTGATGAAATAATAGTTTATTCTGATTATATGAAAAAAATTGTTGATTTATGAGCGGAAGACAATAATG
>CAMWXM010000278.1 GCA_947178195.1 uncultured Ruminococcus sp. | reverse complement strand
TTATTCCTGTTTTATCAGCAATCCTTTCAAGCAGTGATATCTCGTCACGTGAAAGAATAAGTTGTGTTGATTTCGCCAGTTTCTCTATATGTTCGGGTCTTGTAGCTCCCACTATCGGCAGCATACCCTTTGAACAAACATGAGCAACGGAAATTCCTGCAATGTCAGTTTGATATTTTTCGGCGATTTCGCTCATTTTATTCGTGAGTGCGATCAGTTTTTCAATTTTTGATTTGCCGAATACAATTCCTCTATGCGAAAATGCAGGAAGTCTTTTTATGCCTGTCAGTGCCCCTTGCTCAAGAAGCATATATGCCCAAAATTCAATATCGTTTTTTCGACAGTAATCAAGCAGCCCGTTGTCTTCATATTTTCTGAAAATCAAACTGTAATGATTCTGAACGCCGTACAACTTAATGTTATACTTTGACAACACATTTTGTGCAAGCTGAACATCAGATATATCGGCATTTGATATTCCGATATACGTTATCTTACCATCAATGGCAAGTTCAGCCATAGCTTTCATATTATTTTCAATATTCACAGGCTGATGAAGCCAAAGTATATCAACAGATTCCCGTTTAAGCCTTAAAAGACTTTTCTCAAAGGATTTCTTTACATTTGAGGTTCCCGATTTCTTCGCAGGAAAATACTTTGTTGAAATTATGACTTTGGGATTATTTTCCGATAGCTTTCCCAAAAGCTTTTCCGACGAACCACCTCCATAAACAGGTGCTGTATCAAAAAACAGTAAATCGTTATTGACTGCCGCACTAAAAGACGCAGCAAGCTGGGTTTCTTTCGGAGTATTTCCGAAAATCATTCCGCTGCCGTTGAAGCCATTTCCCCAGCCCCATGTACCAATCACACATTTATGGCTCATTATAACAATTATCCTTTCCAAAAGACCTTATACAGATTATATCACATCTTTGAATGAATGTCATTATCAAATGATAATTTTCAAATAGTATTAAATCTCCTGTTACAAGATGTGCTAATTCACATTTGCACACTTGATGCAGTTTGCTCAAACGAGAAAAAGCGGCATCTTGGTATCTGTATTTGTACCTCTTATCTCGGAGCTCTTGAAAAAGATGCTATAGGTAGTTATAATTGTATTGGAGGTGTCAAATGGATATTGAGATTATTGAAAATATAAAAGAAACCCTGCAAGTAGTTATAAAATGCAGGCAAATAGATGATGAAATTGTGCGGCTAAAATACCATATTGAAATGTTTGATAAGAAGCTACAGGCAAAAAAGGACACTGAATGGTGTCTGGTCAACTCATTTGACGTATTGTATTTTGAATCCGTGGATAATCGTACTTTTTTATACACTAAAGATGATGTGATGGAAGTTAGACAACGGCTATATGAATTGGAGACGATTCTTTCTGATAAAGACTTTATCAGAATCTCAAAATCGCAGATAGTCAATATAAACAAGGTCAGGTCATTAAAGCCTGAGATCAATCGCACAATTTTAGCAACAATGTGTAATGGGGAGCAGCTTTCCATATCCAGAAAATATGTACCGGCAATCCGTAATATGTTGTCAATATAGGAGGAAGATATGCAAAATCGCAAGAACAAAGTTATTCAATTTGGAGTATGGATGAGAAACGGAATTGCTTTTTCTACCGCTTGGTTTCTGATTCTACTGTTAGCTTATAATCATATTTTTAATATTCAAACTATCTCGATAAACAGTTTGACGAAATTAGTAATTTGGATTGTCGGCGGTGTTTTCATTTTCAATTTGATTTTTACCCGTTTGATTATTAAAAAGTGGAGTTTTACGGGAAGATTAACTTGTTTTATGAGTGTAATCAGTTTATATGAATGCCTTGGATTTTATTGGTTTGGCTTCTTTGAGGGTAAAGGTACAATAGTTCAGTGGGGGACTTTCATTGGAATAATTTTTGTTTTATATTTTATCTGTATAGCGATATATCAAAAATACAGCAAAAAGCAAGGTGAAATTTATACGCAGGTATTGCGGGAATATCAGTCGAAAAGGAGTATGCGATATGAAAAATAAAGAGAAATTACTTTTAGCATTACAAGAACTAAAGGCAAACAATAGGAAAAAGCAGAAAAGAGGATTACATTTTATTATAGCGTCTGTCGTTATATGGGTAGCCATTTTAGTCATTCATATATCATCTTTGCCCATTTTAACAAAAAACTTGTACACATTCTTTTGCTCAGCTCCGTTAGTTCCATTGGCTTATCTCATTTCAAAGTTAATAAGAGTGGATTTTCAAAATAAGGATAACCCTCTCAGCGGATTGGGAGTGCTATTTGCGGTAAACCAGATACTTTATATCTTAATAGCAATGTGGGTATTTGCAGCTGTGCCGGATAAAATGCTGATGGTATATGCTATTATTTTTGGCGCACATTTACTTCCTTACGGTTGGCTGTTTCAATCAAAAACCTATTACGTACTCTCGGTTATTGTACCGATTGCAGTTTTAATTCTTGGCTTATATTGTCCTGCCGTCATTGTGGCAGCATTTATGCTGGTTACCGAAGTTGTCTTTTGTTGTTGTTTGATTATTGAAAATAGAGTAGAACAATATAAAGGAGATATATATGACGAAAACCCATAAAACAAAGAAAAGATATTTAATCCCTTTGCTTGCGATTGTAATTGTGATTATTGCAGCGGTTATTTTCTTTCGGTTTACACCGTTAGGATATCGAATGACTGTGCCGTATCGTAATTTTACCGAAATACAAAAGAATGTTTATGTTGAAAACAATTATTCCGGAGATTGGGACGAGGTAAAATCGCTTGTAAACGAGGCAAGAAACAGAGTTCTTGAATTTTGGGGCAATATTGAGAGTAACCCGACTGTCATTATAAGCAATAATACCGAAACCCTTGCAAAGCTGGGTGGCGATCACGACACGGCAACAGCAGTATTTTTCGGGGCGAACTCATATATATCAATTTCAGATGAATATCTGAACGTTGATGTGCTTTCGCATGAAATGACGCACGCTGAACTGCACAAAAGGCTTTATAAAGGGAAGCTGCCGCAAACACTGATGCCTATATGGTTTGACGAGGGTGTAGCCACTCAGAACGATTATCGGGATCAATACAGCGATGAAATGTGGTATGAGAGAACCAATAACGGTTCTGATATTATTGATCTTGATAATATGGATACGGCGGCAGAGTTTTATGCAGGAGATGTTGATGACAGAAGATTTCGTTATCTTATAAGCCGCCATGAGGTAAGCGATGGATAGAAAAGAACGGCATGGACGCATTAATTCAACTGATTGAAAAAGTCAATTCAGGCGAGGATTTTTATGAATTGTATTGTAATGAAGTACAATAAAAGAATCCTTTACTTTCGCTAAAACAGTGCAATCCAAATCAGGATATTTTTTCAATCCTGTATGAGAGAAATCAAACAGCAGACATTGTTACAAAAAGGCGGTGCTTAGTGCTGAGTTAAGTCATCTTGCTTCATCTGAATACAGCAAAGTGACTCTCCTTGCACTAAGCACTGCCTTTTTGTAAATCCGTCTACAAGTTGATTAAGAAAAGAATTAGAATAAAGCGGGATATTATTCAGCCTCTAAAAAAAGCTCGTTTCCGTCACTGTCAAGTACAACGGTATCGCCCTCTTTCAGCTTATCTCCGATAATAGCCCTTGCAATAAGTGTTTCGACCTTGCTTTGGATAAACCTTTTTAAGGGTCTTGCGCCGTACACCGCATCATAGCCGCTGTCGATTATATAAGCCTTTGCCGCTTCGGTAACGGTTACCTTGATCTGCTTATCCTCCAAGCGTCTTGACAGATCCTTTATCATCAGGTCAACTATGCTGCCGATCTCGGATTTTGCAAGGGGTTTATAGAACACCGTTTCGTCAAGGCGGTTGAGGAATTCGGGGCGGAATTGAGTTTTCAGCAAGCCTTCCACCTGCTCCTTTGCCGCTTCAGATATTTCGTTATTCTCGGTAATTCCCTCTAAAATATAACTTGAACCCAAGTTACTGGTAAGAATGATTATGGTATTTTTAAAATCCACCGTTCTGCCCTGACTGTCGGTAATTCTGCCGTCATCAAGGACCTGAAGCAGAATATTGAACACATCGGGGTGGGCTTTCTCTATCTCATCAAAGAG
>CAMWXM010000277.1 GCA_947178195.1 uncultured Ruminococcus sp. | reverse complement strand
TTCCCATATGACGAGAAAGGTCATCTTATTCCTATTAAGGAAATGAAAGCCTCCTATCCTGGCACCTATGCTTATCTTGAAGCATACTACGACCGCTTGGTGCCCAAATGCGTTTCAAAATCTGGGGTTCGTGATGTACCTAATGCGACAGCGGACACATGGTATCAATATGGAAGAACGCAAGCGTTGACTGCTTTCATTAACACCCCAAAGCTTATTGTTGGTGTGTTAAGCAAAGAGCCTATGTATGTACTTGATACGGATGATATGCTGATTGCCTCTGGTGGCACCGCTGGATATTGTGCTATTAGTAAAAAGGCAGATAGTCCCTATGCTTTGGAATATATTCAGGCTTGGCTATCCCATCCGATAACCGAAAAAATTCTTGAAATTGTCGGCAGTGACTTTGAAGGTGGGTTTATTGCACGAGGGACATTTGTACTTTCAACACTTCCCTTTGTAGAACTTAATTTTGAAGATAAAGCGCAGAAAGCATTATATGATCAGGTTATTGGAGCAACCCGTGAAGTCTATAATATTAATGACACCCTCTCCAATCGTCCTGCTAAACGTATTTCTGTGCTGCTCCAGTCTCGCAAAGATACATTGATTAAAGAGATTCAGAGTTTAATCGAAAGAGTATATCAATTAGATTTTTGAATGGGGTCATCACGATGAAACTCAAGAAAGACAGTTCTGAACAAAAGTTAAGAGGAGCCTACTACACTCCTTTGCAGCTTGCAAATGCCATGGTGCATCTTTTCGCGACTGAAAATATTCAAACTGTTCTTGAGCCAAGTTGTGGAGATGGTGTTTTTCTTGATAGCTTAGAACAAGCTGGATTGATTGAAGGTATAACTTCTATTGACGCTGTTGAAATTGAGCCAGACGAAACTTTGAAGGTACAGAATAATTATAGACATCGTAACAATGTGACAATCTATAACGAAGATTTTTTTGAGTTTTATAATCGGGTACTGGGCAAAAAGCGATATGATTTGATTTTAGGAAATCCACCATACATTCGGTATCAATATTTAACTGAGCATCAAAGAGAGCTCCAATCAAAGATTTTGGTTTCACATGGAATGAAAGCAAACAAGCTCATTAATGCTTGGGTGGCGTTTCTTGTTGCCTGTGTCCAGCTCCTTTCGGAAACGGGTAAAATCGCTTTTGTAATACCTGCCGAAATTATGCAGGTAGCCTATGCTGAAGATTTAAGGCTATTTCTCTCTGAGCATCTTGCCAAAATGACGCTGATAACTTTTGAGCAACTTGTCTTTCCTGATATTGAGCAAGAAGTGCTTGTTTTTGTTGGTGAAAAAGGGACGGAGGAACGAGGTATCCGAATTATTGAAATGAATAATCTTTATGGATTTAATACCCTTAATCTTCAACAAAACGGCTTTCAAAAAATGCAGCATGCAAAAGAAAAATGGACAAAATATTTCATTAACACCGAAGAAATGGCTTTGATTCATGCTATTCGACATGATTCCAGATTTGCAAAATTTGCAGATTATGGTTTAATCAATGTTGGAATTACAACCGGAAATAACACTTATTTTTCTATAACAGAAGATACTTGTGAAAAATACGCTTTGGAAAGTGTCACGTTGCCCTTGATTGGAAGAAGTTCACATGCGCATGGCATATTTTTTACAACAGCAGATTGGAAAACAAATGTGGTAGCCAATAAACGTGCACGGTTGATTAGTTTCCCGGATTTACCGATTGAAGACTATCGTACTGAGCATAAAGAGTATATTTCGCTGGGAGAATTATCCGGCGAAAATGATGGATATAAATGTTCAATCAGAGATCGATGGTATATTGTTCCTTCTGTTTGGGTTCCCGACGCATTTTTCTTGAGAAGAAGTAATCTTTATCCGAAATTTATTCTAAATCGCTGTGGTGCTGTATCAACTGATACGATGCACAGAATAAAGTTTACTAATAATGTAAACCCAGAAAACATGCTGCTATCTTATTACAATAGTATTTCATTTGCATTTACTGAGATTTGTGGAAGAAGCTATGGTGGGGGGGTATTAGAGATTTTACCTGGTGAATTAGGAAATGTTATGTTGCCCAAAGTAACTCACATTGATAAAGACATTTGTGCGGACTTGCTTAATCGCATTGATAAAATTGTCCGTAAAGGTAATGATATTGAAGCGGCTCTCGATATTGTTGATAGGGAAGTACTTATAGAGATTCTTGGTATTGATGCTGAATGGTGTGAAAAATGCAGACATATCTGGAAAAAATTACAAAAGCGCCGTCTTGGCCGTGGAACATATGAGGAGGTAAAATGATGGGCCTAAAAGAAGAAATTGAAGCACGAGCCAGTAAAATTTATCGCGAATCATATCAAATGTCTATTGGCGAACTTATAAACTTATATAAAGATGGAGAAATGGACATTCACCCAGAATTCCAGCGTGTATTTAGGTGGAGCGAGTCTCAGAAGACAAAATTGATTGAATCCATTCTTCTTAATATTCCGATTCCCTCTATCTTTGTTAGTCAGGGTGAAGATGGTGTATGGGATGTTATCGATGGGGTACAGCGACTTTCAACTATTTTCCAGTTTGTTGGCATATTTAAAGATGAGGATGGTAAGCTTCTGAAACCATTAACCCTACAAAAAACTGACTACCTTCCTTCATTGGCCGGTGTTCAGTGGGAAAATGAGACAAAAGAACTCAGCTTTACCAAGGAGCAACAACTATTCTTTAAGCGTGCAAGAATCGACATAATAATCATGAAAAAGGAAAGTGATCCCAATACTAAATATGAGTTGTTTCAAAGACTTAATACAGGAGGATCACTGCTCAGTGACCAGGAAGTTCGTAATTGTTTAATGATAATGACAAATAAACCTTTTTACGAATTTATTACAGAACTTGATTCTATTGAAGCGTTCAGAAATTGTTTGCCAATCTCTGATAGGCGCACGGATGAGCAATATCGGCTTGAACTGCTGTTAAGATTACTCATTCCGGAATATATTGATTGGGACAAAATTGGACAATATACTGATTTTGCGGAACTTCTGGATAAAGAAACAGTTTCTCTTTGCAGTAAAGAGCTTAATTTACCAGGAATAAAGGAAAGATTTGTAGCAACATTCAACCTTCTTTATGGCATTTTTGGTGAAGACGCATTTAAAAAGTTTAATGGTACCAAACATTTAGGCCCCGTAATGGCAGCATCATTTCAAGCTATTGCAACAGGAGTATATGAAAATATTAATACAATACTCGAAGTCGACAATAAAAGTAACTGGCTGAAAAGCAAGGTGACACAATTATATTCAGAAGATATCTTCAAAAAAAATACTACTCCGGGGGTTAGGTCTATTCCAAGATTTAAAGATTTGTCATTATTCGGAGTTGAGTACTTTAAACCATGAAGATAAGGACACTAAATGATCTTCAGGATGTAATTGATGCTGAAATGGCATGGCGAAAGCGTGAATTATCCGCAGTACGTTCCAATATTGTTGAAGCAAGAAGCTTTGCAAAAGATACTGCTATTAGAGCAGGAATTGCGCTTCTTTATGCCCACTGGGAAGGTGCCATAAAAAATATAGCCACATATTATCTGGAGTATGTGGCTATGTTAGGTTTGCCCTATGGCCAATTAAAGCCAAATTTTTTAGCCATTACACTGAAGAATGATTTAAAATCTTTTGAATTAAGTAATAAGACAACTATACATACGACTGTTGTTGCTGAGATTATTCAGAGTGATAGTGTAAAATCCAAAATTCCAATAGAAGGCATTGTTAAAACTAATTACAATCTTAACTCTGAGATTTTTATAGAAATAATGGCTACAATTGGGTTGGATTGTACTGACTATGAAAGTTCATATAAACTCATAGATACGGTTTTGCTTGAAAAGCGGAATAAGATTGCACACGGAGAGCGGCTTGAAACTATTGGCATGGATGAAGAACGATATTTTGAAATACATGAAAAAGTCTTCACATTGATTCAATTATTTGCTAATCAGGTGGCTAATGCTGCAATTTTGAAAAAATATCTGAGATAATTTCTAATTTTGATTCCAAGGTTTATATAATGACAGAAAACCACATCACGAAGACAAGCGGACGTAGGTACATGGGGTATGCCGTCTGGTGCGTGT
>CAMWXM010000276.1 GCA_947178195.1 uncultured Ruminococcus sp. | reverse complement strand
ATTATTATAGCATAAAATTTACAAAATTTAAATACTTATTGGATAATTTTTTTCAAAAATTTTTTTAAATTTTCAAAAAAATTATAAATATGGCATGGTTTTTTGCTCTTTTAGGTGTATAAAAAATAAAGGCAATACCGCAATTAAGCGATATTGCCTTTATTTTTAATTATTGCTCATTGGTTTTTCTATACCACTATTTTCCAGATAGTATGCATAAATACTCTCATATCCAAAATAGCCTTTTTCTATAAGCATTTTAACGACAGACTTTACATCGTCATCATTCAGCCACTGATTGCTACTTCCCGTAGTACATAACTCTAATGGCTTCAGTTCGCCGTTTTCGTCGTTGTAAAGCGCATAGAGACGATAGAGTCCGTAATCATCTACTTGCACGCCCCAGTTTTCCATTTCGGTATTTTCATATTTTGCCGCAGATTCTACCAGATTTGCAACTTTACTTAAATCATCATTACTTTTAATAAGAACCGACTTCTCGCCGTTTTTAAGAATATAATCAATGTTGCCGTTGCCGCACCAATCTTTAACGTTAGACTGCATAAGAGCGTCATCTGAGTTGGAATGTAATTTATACTGAATACCGTGATTATCTACAACGCTGACATCTACGTATGGATCGAGCATCAAACCACTTGAATACTCAACCATCATTAACATAGGCTTAGTTTCGCCTTTGTTAGCTTCTATAAGCGCTCTTTTCATAAGGCAAAGGTCGAATACGTTAAGCTTTCCATCGCTATTCATATCGGCAGCTTTCCAGTTATCAAGCTTTACGCCTTTTGTTGCCGTCAGCCACTTGCTTAATAATGTAATGTCTTTTTCGTCAAACTTACCATTATTATTTACGTCTCCGGGAGTTGAAGGTAAAGACTCCTTTGCGTAATGGAAAATGCCGTCCTTTACAACTAGCGGATAGGAAGTTTTGCCGTCTACAGTTACTGTGACCTTGCCGTCAGCCAGAGCTTTTATTCCGAAGAAGTTTATTATATCGGGGGTAGTAAAATCAAAATTTCCGCTACACGAGCTTGCAGTTTCAAAAGATTTTTCAATAGTTGCCACATTGTTGTCCGATATAGTTACCCTTTCGGGATTGTTTTTGCCTCTGAGATTTACGCAGAAATATGATTTGGTAGAATATTTGCCGTAAACGATCGTGATATATTCGCCGTTTCCTGTTTTGTTGGGAATACAACCGTTTACAAAGGTAAAGTAAGCGCCTTCAAGAACATCTTCTTCATAATATACATAGCCGTTTCCAGCGGTATTTTCGTTTAATTCCAGAGATTTTTTCCAGCTATAAGTTCCCTCATAGGACACGGTTATTTCGTCGTTTTTCACAACTACTTTATAGTTGAATATTTCGGGATAAAATATATGATAATGTCCCAATCCCTCGTCGGGAGTTTCTGTAATCTCTTCACGGTATTCCTCTACCGTAACTACATATGTTCCGTCCTCTTCCGGTTTAAAGATATAACCGTAAGTATTGTCGGAAACCGAAAGCTCGTTATTAGAGCTTACTATAAGGCTCATCTGCGCCGAACTGAGATAACGATTCACAAAATAAACGGAATCTTCATCGACACGATAAAAATCGGGATAAGCTTCGAGGAACGCCTTATATTCGTTAAAGGTTTGAGGATAGGTCGGAGCGTTTTTCACATGATGAAAAATACCGTCTTTTACAACCAACGGATAATAGGTATTACTGTCAGCCGTTATCGTGACATTACCGTCGGATAATGCCTTTAGTCTGATAAAGCTCATTATATCGTCTGTAGTTTCTGCGCTCGAAGTAGAGCATGACATATCTTCTGATGCAACCTTATTATCGGATATAATTATTCTACCGAAATTTTCTTCTTTCCATGAAAGATTTAAGCAGAAATATGATTGGGTAGAATATCGTCCATAAACGGTTGTAATATATTTGTCGAAACTACCGGGAATATATCCATTTACAAAAGAAAAGTAGCTGCCGTCAAGAACATCTACAATACCACTTATGAGAGTGTCCTGTTTATAGCTGCGGCTGCCCTGATATGAAACAGATATATTGCCGTTTTCCACAGTTACTACATAGTTGAAAATTTCAGGATAAAGCGCAATATCATAAACTTCGTTATCATTTGGACCCTCGTCGCAAGGGATAGAATGCTGAACTGTCACCACATATCTTCCGTCCTCTTCCGGTTTAAAGATGTAACCGTAAGTATTGTCGGAAACAGAAAGCTCGTTATTGGAGCTTACTATTAAACTTGTTTCAGCATAAATTGTGCGATCTGAAAAATATACTGAATCTTCATCGATACGGTAAAAGTCTGGATACTGTTCAACAAAAGCTTCATATTCCTCAGATGTTTCAGGGTATGAGGCGTTGATTACCGTAACCTCTAATTTTTTGTCCTCATAAATATAATTATGAATTATAATTTCAGCTTTGCCCGTACCTTTTGCAGTTATGTTTCCGTTAGAGTCTACGACGGCAACTTTTTGATCGGACGAACTGAATGACACGCTGTTCTTTGCACCATAGTCGTAATCCCATTCGATAAGGATAGGAACAGTCTCGCCTACTGTAAGCGTATCTTTTTCAAGGGTTGCACTTTTAACGGAAGCAATGACCGTTAAAGCCGATACCGCTGACAAGCAGTTAAATCCGACAAATGCCATGCAAACCACAATTGCAGACATTATTGCCAGAAATTTTTTCTTCATGGATTTTACCTCCTTTTTAGTCTTGGTGAATTTTCGTATGAGTGTAAATATAGTATAGCATAAATGTTTTTAAGATTCAATCCTCCTTTCATATTAATTACTTTTATTATACCACATTTTTATCCTCTGTGCGAGAAGTTGACGAAACTTACAGTTTTTATAGCGAAACTTACAGTTTTTTAAAAAAAGTTCCGCACAAAGTCCTTAAAAGTACTTTGTGCGGCGCTAATAATATATTATTTTTTTATTTAATATTTGTTATGTACCCCCTGTATCGCCTTTATCATTTTTACCGTCTAATAGTCGGCTGACGCCTGACGCCAATAAAAACACTATGATCGCCAGCCATAGGGCAAATCCGAAGTCGACTTCCAGAACCGAACCAAACTGCTCTTCTATTTCATCTAAATCGTAATACCATTTTGCAGTAAATCTGAAAATCAGCAGGAAAATTGATGCTCCGCCGGCGTCTTTAGGATGTATCAGACCTCCTATTGCGCACAGTCCTGCCAGCAGAATAAACCAGTTAAAGAGACTATCATCATCTGTATGGCTGCTTACCTGAACACTGACATCGTCATCTCCGAATATCATATCAGTTCCGCTGACCGACACTTCGTTATCGGCGCATGAAACGGTCATAAACGGGAAGAAAAAGCATATTATTCCGATTATGACCAATATTCTTGGAAGAAAGACTAAAAATCTGCCCAGAGCGGCTTCTTTGCCAGTTAAATTTTTATTTTCTTCGCTGACCTGTGCAGGAGCATTGTCAATTACAGTTTCACTTGCCGTATCTTCTGTGGCAGCTCCACAATTTGTGCAGAATTTAGAATTTTCTTTTAATTCACTGCCGCAGCTTTTGCATGTATTCTGATAATTGGTATCATGTGTATTATTTTCGTCAACCGCAGAACCGCATTTAATGCAGAATTTAGAATTTTCGTCTAATTCACTGCCGCAATTTTTACAAATCATATTTAGTATACCTTTCTTTTCAAGCGATGCCGGATAAAGCTTTCAGGAGGTCTTTATCCGGCATTGCCTTAATTTTCCTGAGATATCTGTGACTACTGTGAAAGCGGACACATGGTCGGGACGAAACCGGTCATATTGATATAGACTTCCACCAACCCCTACAATGCTCTTTATCCTCTATTATCAGATTTACAAACTATTATTTTCCCTACCTTACCCAACCATTAACGGGACGAATGATGTAAAATTTGATGTAGATGATGTAAATGCTTCTGAATGATTTCTGATTCTATAAGAGAAGTCCTGACATTCCCGATATGGGAACATCAGGACTATTATTTTACTCTTTTTTGAAGCAAATGTCAAGACCTTCAAATTCAGAATCACGGAAATCAATTTTCATTAAGAATCCTCAAAATCATCTTTGAATCCAGTAAG
>CAMWXM010000275.1 GCA_947178195.1 uncultured Ruminococcus sp. | reverse complement strand
TTTAAGCATAACCAATCAATCATTAATTTATCTCTCCTTCGTCATCGCAATCGCCCTGAAAAACGCAGTTTTCACAGCCGCCGCTGCTGTCGCAGATCTCCATTAATTCAATATCTGTAAGCTTTCGGCGGACTGCCGTCAGCACAACTCCGTCGTCATCTACCTCCAAAACGATCTTTACCGGAAGACCGTTTTGGTCATAAATCCCGGCAAATTCAGCCTTTCCGTTGTCTGTCATAACCTGTGAAAATATAACTTTTTTCATTTGATTTCTCCTTTTTTCATTAAAATAAAGAGAGTTGATCAATTGTACCAACTCTCTGCGTAGTATCGTAATTTGATATCAACAATTCTGCGTACTGGCAACCGCCATCATACCTCTGCGCAAGATTATTCAGCCTGCTGATCTCCTCGATGCGGATATCAGGCTGATCCCAGATTTCTCTGATCTCAGGACAGTCGTTGTAGGATACTAAAAATTTGCCCTTGATTTTCATCAGTGTATCTCTCAGCCGCAAGTGATCCTTCGCCGTAAAACCTACGTCTTTGTAGTAATTTTCCGTAGCAAAATACGGCGGATCGCAGTAGAAAAAGCTGCCCATACTGTCGTACTGTTTGATGAGCTTTTCAAAGTCACGGTTCTCTATCAGCACCTTTTGAAGCCTCATTGAAGCCATATCTATCTGTGGAAAATCTGCCCACATGGAATGAGGCTGACAGCCAAAGCTGTCCAATCCCGATGCGTAGCTGTAGCGGATCAATTGAAAGAACTTTGCCGCACGATCAACGTCACGAAGTCTTGGAAAGAGCTTTTTCTTGTGAAGTGTGGCGATCCAATCGAAGTCCTCACGAGAGTTCAGAACATACCGCAGCTTGTATTTCAGCTTATTTGGCTTGTCACGCACACAGCGAAAAAGGTTCACCAGATTACTGTTAAAATCGTTGTAAACCTCAATTCTTCTGTCCTGCGGCTTGCGGAATAACACCCAGCCTGCACCGCCGAACACCTCAATATACTTGTCATATTGCGGCGGTAAACGTGCGAGGATATCGTCCCTGAGCAGCTTTTTGCCGCCTATCCATGATATGAAACTATTCATTTTTCTCCTTCTGCCGTTTCCAACAGCAGAAAAGAAAAAGCCGCTTTGCAGGCGTCGGAAGCTTTCCGCTGTCGGCAAAACGGCTTATTTTTTAAATTATTGTATTATTCAGATCATGTCAATTCCATCTCAAAATCTTCAGATTCATCATAATCTTCAGCCGGAACAGGTTCGACAGTCTGCTCGTTGATAAATCCATTTAATCTATTTTCAACATAATAGCAGAGCCACATCCCACCGAAGGTTTCCCTTGTTTCAAGCCTCCACATAGCAAGCTTACCGACATCAAGCTGAACGCCGTCAAACGGGAACAGCAGACAGGTAAGATTCTCGTTATTAAAGGTGTACGCCTTTTCAAAACGACTTTCATTCTGCAATATTCCACTTTCTGTCAGCATTTCATTTATGCCGTCCACCCATTCCTGCAGATCCCCGCCGCACCCCTGAAGAATAAGTCCTTCGCTATTGTTCATTTTTCTCAACTCGTGTAAAGAAATGTCTTTGATCTCCATTACTGCACAAACTCCTTTTTTAATCTGCCAATTATATATGACTGTCCCTTACCCGTGACATAAGTCTGCTGATAGGTTTTAGTCATTGAACCAGTTTCAAAAACCGATTCCTTGACAGCAAAATACCCACGGTCGATATATTTCTGATATGGAAGATTGCCAGACATCAGAATTTCATTTTCTCTGAGCCAACGGAACAGTCTGTTCCTGCCGATAGGAATATTTTCTTCCACCGCAAGCTTTGCCATAGCATTCATATCAATAAGATTATCAGTATTTGACACCTGATTTGCAAACTCTACCAACGGCTGATCGTGACGGATACGCTCGTTAAGCTGATTTATTGCCATCATCTGCAGACTAAAAAGACCTTGATACGGTTCTTCAAGAAAGGGGAGGTAGTTCTCAATAAACATATCCTCGTTGGCAACGTAGCCTCCGGTGCGCCTGATCGTTGGAAGGACTTCATCAAAAATCCAGCTTTCAAATTTTTCTGCCGATGGAAGTCTTGAATGGGCGACAAGCCTGTAGACATCGTTCTCAGGAATAAATGTCATTTCAATAGTTTTGGTCGGAGACTGCGGATGCGGTAGGTCGTGTTTCACGCCCCACCTACAATGCCGCTTTATAGCGTCCTTTGTATTGCTGTACCCCAACGCAGCAGCCATATCTTTGCCACAAAATACAACTCTGCCAGTTCCTTCTTTCAAGGTTCTAATAGAACCGAATTCCTCACTTTCAAAAATCTTGATCTCATTTTCCATACTTAAAAATTCCTCCTTTCAGCGCTTAAAATCCATTGACTTTAAGCGCTTAAAGTGATATAATATTTGTAACAAATTCAGACCGAAATTTCATTATCATTTTCCTTTTCGACCTGTAAAATAAATTTTGCGACAGCCTCCACGACCGTTGTGGTCACGGCGTTTCCTGCCTGCTTATATAGCTGTGCGTCGGACATTCCGACTGCCTGAACTTTGAAAAATTGCTCATCGGTAAACCCCTGCAAACGCCACGCTTCCAGAGGCATCAGCTTGCGGATATATCCATAATATACAACCCCATGCCTGTCGGTCACGGTTATAGTGAACATCGGCTCATTTGGCTGCTTGAAGCGTCTGCCTTGCTGACGGACGTTAGCCTTTTCGGGAGTAAGCACAGCTATCGGTTCAGTTATCAGCATAACGCCTGAATGTTCGCCTTTATGCTTACTTATGCCGCTGTCCTGACGAGTGGTTATACATCTCGCTAGTTCTGTGATCTTTGGATCGGGGTTCATATCGATAAACATGGCATAATATCCTTGATTGCAGCTTGTTGTAAGCGTATGAGCGATCTCGTTTCCCACCCGACCTCGTCTTGAATTCAGATTGGGATATGCAAGATCGATACTATCTCCGGGCAAGGCTATCTGATAACCTGACTTTGTCTTGACCTTTATAGGCAATCCCAAAATTTCGTAAAGACCCGTTTTGCCGCCAAAACCGCCTGCCTGACTGGTAAGCGTTATGCTCAGTCCTTTTGGGGAGTAGACTCTGTTTCCCTCTTTTCCGGGAATGCGCTGTATAAGAGTCTTTGGGTTTGCGTCTGTGAAAGACAGTACTCTGCCGGCGCATTTTTCTCTAAGAAATCCGACAATATACACTCTCTTTCGGGATTGGGCGACATAATGATCTGCGCTGTTAAGCACTTGCCATGCGACATCGTACACCAATTCATCCAACGTGCCGAGGATGGCCGCAAACGTCCTGCCTGAGTCATGCGACAGGAGTCCGGGAACATTCTCAAGCAGCAGATATTTAGGTTTTTTAATGGCGGCAATCCGGGCAATTTCAAAGAACAGAGTTCCTCTTGCGTCGTCAAAGCCGCCCCTTTTTCCAGCGATTGAAAAACTTTGGCAAGGAAACCCACCGCATATAAGGTCGAAATCGGGCAGCTCGTTTGGATCGATTTTTCTTGCGTCATCGTAGAACACCTCACTTTCTGTGTCGTAAAGCGTTTCGTATGCCAATTTTGCATATTTGTTCATTTCGCACCAACCGACACATTTAAAACCTCCGGCTTTTTCAAGTCCGGAGCGAAAACCGCCGATCCCTGCGAAAATATCAAAATATCGTATCATTTTACCTCCCTTCTCGCAGGCAGATTTTTTCTGCCTGCGATGTCAGGTTTTATTCAGCTTGGAAATCAAAGGAAAATCCAGCCGAACACAGTATATCTCTTTAAAACGTTGTATACAAAATGTGCCATAAAGCGTCACTCCCATTCTTTTCGGCGAATCAGCCGCCATTGATGTTAGATTTCATTCAGCTTGAGGATTAAAGGAAAATCCAGCCGAACACGGTATATCTCTTTAAAACGTTGTATACAAAATGTGCCATGAGCCTCACTCCCCCTTGGTTTCATGTGGATACAAAAAAACGGCTAAGTTTTTAAAACTTAGCCGTTACAATGTCATATTCATCTCGGGTTCTTCAGATAAATCTAAACCGTTTTCTTCTTTGATCTCAACCGAAATATCAGGTTGAAATGGAATATCAAGGTCGTTTATCTTGACTG
>CAMWXM010000274.1 GCA_947178195.1 uncultured Ruminococcus sp. | reverse complement strand
ATATAATCCTCCAATAAGATAACTATTTTTTCTTTTTGAACTTCCGTATCAAAATTAACTTTGTTATTTTTTATTTCTACAAGTAATTCATTAATTATTCTTAAAATACCCGTGTAATCAAATACGCACCAATTGCTGTTATAATTACCCTTTCCCCCCTTATTATACGGCAACAGTCCTGTTGGAGAAAGAAATATAAACACTTTCTTTAAATTTGGATAATTTAAATTTATGTAGTCCTGATAAGCCTGTAATTGGTCAGTATGGGTATCGGAGCTCGTTTTATTTTCTATAACAAAAACAGCCTTGCTTGTTTGTATTAATATATCTATATATCTTCTATCACCATCAGTCTTACTGCTTTTATTGTCTATTCTTACCTCCGGAGTAACCGTAATATTGCCGTCAATTAAACTAATGAAGTCATTCACGTCAGCACAATTTAGAATAACTTTATTTATTGTTGGGCTGCTTGTTTTTGCATCACTCGTTGTATCGTAAACGAATAACCGCTTACAGAGCTTTATAAGGACTTGATTATTCTTAAAGTTATGTGGCTTATCAGAGCGAAGTAGCCAAACAAAAAAACGCGAATGTTTTGTTTCAAGGTTCGACATTCCAACCGCATCAAAATAGTTAATTCCCTTGTCATATTTTACTTTGTTAACTTCTTCTAACTCCTTAATAAATTTATTTACGCCTTCAATAGCAGTCTGCTCTGTCATACTCTTCCTCCTTTGATTTTCTGCATTATAGCATATAAATTTTTTTCCATGCCGCGGGAAACGGGTTTTGGGCGAAATTTTATACGTTATGCACAGATATTCAGAAAACTCTATGCTTATAACAACCACTTAATTAGAAATATTTTACATTTCATAAACAGACAGCCAAAAGCTACTCACTAATTTCTTCGTCATCACGGTCCAAATTGCCTTCGTTCATTTTTTCAACATATCCGTCGACGTAACCAAGATAATACATTGCGTCTTCAAAATCTTTCTCAAAAAACAGATTTATGTAACCACCGAATTCCTGTATTTTTTCATTATTCGGCAACTCTTGTTCATTAGTATATTTATTTAGTCTTTTTACGGTATTTCCAGATTTATCGGTTTCAGGCTCAATTAAAAATGTATACGTACCTATTTCAATATGTGGAGGCATAACATTTGAAAGCAATTCTTTATACCCTATCGCTTGATTCAATTTATCTTCAAATTTATAACGTCCGTTCAACTTTTGGAAACTAAATTCAATTATCAGTACTTTTCTGCGGTAAACTAAAACATAATCGGCCCGCTTATGCGTAAAGGGAATTTCCATCTCCTGCAAAATTTGAAGTTCATAACGTATTTCAGGATTTACATAGTCCAGTACATAGTACATAATATTTAAAGTGTCAAGCCAAGAAACTATTTCTGCAGATTTAACAATTATGTCTTGCTCCTCAGCCCGTTTTTTAAGGTATTGATATTTGTAAGTATAGTCTATCATTTTTGCCCTGTCTTCGGCATTCATGTCATAAACCAACCAACTTTCTAAATGCAATTCTTCTTTAATCAATTTATTAAATTCATCACAATTTAACCAATGTAAATTTTTCATTTGTACCTACCTATTGTTTTATAATTGTATTCTAACTTAATTATTTTTCAACCAATCTGCAATGTCTACCACTTTAACGCCTTCATAAGTATATTCTTCGTGGTAAGTGCGAGCAATTAAAAGTTTTGGATATGCGTCCTTTATTTTTAAAAGTGAATCAACTTCACGCTTAAAAGTACTTTCATCGGAAATATTATCAGATACCTGAATATAAATTTTTTCGTTTCGCTTTATTGCAACAAAGTCAATTTCCTTTTCATAGAGAACGCCGACGTAAACTTCGTAGCCTCTACGCAACAATTCCAATGCAACTATATTTTCATACACACGTCCGTAATTCATATCTTTTTTACCGAGAACGGCATATTTGAATGATGTATCACATAAATAATACTTTTCATTGGAAGTGAGATATTTTTTGCCTCTTATATCATAACGATTTATTCTGTAGAATAGAAATGCTTCGCATAAAGCCTTTATATAAGAACCGACTGTCTTATCACCTATTTTTTTCTGAGTTGTACTTAGCGCATTTGCGATACTGTTAGCTGAAGCAAGATTGCCTATATTATCCATTAAGAAATACGCTATCTTAAGTAGCAACACTTTATTTTTGATTTTCTTACGTTTTATCAAATCTCGCTCAATAATAGTCGTGTAAATATCTTTAACGTAATCCAACTTTAATTCTTCGTTTTGGTAAAGATAAGAACCTGACATCCCTCCGTCAACATAATACTTATCAAAGCCCAAAATAACTTCTTCACTATCAAAATATCTTAAATATTCACTGAATGAAAACGGGTATACAGCTATTTCAAAACACCTACCAGTAAATAAAGTTGCTATATCGCTACTTAAAAGAAACGCATTTGATCCAGTCAAATAGATATCAAAAAGTTCTTCGACGTGTAAGCTGTTTATAGCTTTTTCAAAATCATCACACATCTGAACTTCATCTATGCAAACAAAATTCTTCAATCCTTCTTTATATGCGGATTTAATATAATTGTACAGATTATGATAATCCTGCAAATCTTCAAATTCGATAAGAGAAAAGTTTATATGAATGACATTGGCATCTTCATAGTTTTCTCTTAGGTAGTCAATAAACTGCTCCATTAGCTTGGACTTGCCGCTACGGCGCACACCTGTAATAACTTTTATATCGGGAGTACCAACCGCATCAATTAACTTCTGTAAGTATTCTCTGTCTATAAGTTTCATAATACACCTCATAATTAAAGTAGCACATTAATTGCGAGAAGTCAATATTATTTGAGTTTTTCGTAATAGAAATAGTCTTTAACTACTAAAAATTCATTTTTCGATAATTCTTGCAAATAAAAAGCGGCTAGTATCGAATTTAATTCCACATTAGCCGCCATATTCTGTTTACGAATTTTATCCTCGTACATTTGAGCTACTATAAAGTCTTATTACGTATTTGGGAGTACAACACGTTCGTAGTCTTGAAACGCCAAACCTATTCGTGAATGCCGTATAATATCTTCATTGATTTCTAAAACTGCGGATTCATATATTTTTTTAACACGTATAGTTATTGTACCAAACTGGCGTCTAGGCGGTTTCAAAATATCGTCTTTAAATTTTTTGACCGATTGGGGAGCTCCTTCCACACCATTACTGGCAACAATCAATATTCTGCTTGGCGACAATGGATAGTAATCAAACAAATGCAAATTTAAAAAGTCTCCCCTAGTTACAACCGGATAACAATCTCCTATTAAAAAATCTTCATTGCCCCTTCTTTCAAGAACAATAAAGTATTTGCCGAAAGTACCGAACATATCTCTAGTCATGAAAATTTTGAACGGTTCGTCTATATTGGGCTGATTTAAAACTTCTTTCAGTGAGCAGCATCTAACAATCAATCCCAAATTCCTTTTCCAAAAATCAACTAAATCCCCATCGCGCTGCCAATTAGTATAAAATTCTTTAGAATCGCTTTTGGGATTAAAGAAAGATTTAAATGTATTATATGAGCGAAGCCCCATAATGGCAAGAAACAGTAGCAAACTCTCATTCTCGCGATCTGTAATTACAATCTCGTTACCGAGCTGAAACTTTTTGATGATTTTAGCAGCTTCCCCTTCAAATTTTGCAAGATCTTTTTCGATTTGCGTTGGAACATCCAGATGATTAATTTCATCCCTATAGAGATTTTTTTGCATAAAGATTTCGCTCACATGTTGAACGGAAATTTCACCACTTTCTATGTCATAGTATTTATATCACCCGACATATTAAAGCTAAAATTTCTAAGAATAAACTGTGGTATATAATGATGTCTTATTGCTTCGTTTTTCATACTGATCTTCACCAAGCGTAAATCTACATAAATTCTATAATATCATAACATACACCGCCAATTTTTACAAGCCTACACTTTTCAGACAATTATCGAAACCAATAACAAAAAAGACGGAAACACATGGTTACCGTCCATTTCTTGCAGAATACTTATTCAATTACCATAAAAATCGTTCTGTTATGTTACTACCTTATGTACGGTGGATTTGCTGATGGAAAAATGGGCGGCGCAGGCGCGCACCGT
>CAMWXM010000273.1 GCA_947178195.1 uncultured Ruminococcus sp. | reverse complement strand
CAAGGACGAGCTGCGTGTTTTTGTTGGCAGCAGTGCGGCTTTCCGTGAGATAGAGAATTATCTCCCGACTCAGCGCGGAAAGATAATTGACGGCAGTAATTTGAAGCTTAAAGAGCATCAGCAGCAGGCGATTGATTCTCTTGAAAATATGAGAAAAAATTACGAAACTATAGCTTTGCTGTATCATGCTACGGGAACAGGAAAGACGGTAACTGCCGTATCGGACGCCAAACGTTTTGGCAAAAGGACTCTTTTTGTCGCACATACTCATGAGCTTGTAGAACAGGCGATACAGACTTTCAGTGAGCTTTGGAGTGAAGCTTCGGTCGGTAAATTTACAGATGGAGTCAAGGAGGGAGAGGCTTTTGTAGTTTGCGGAAGCATTCAGAGTGTTTCGCTCAATCTTGAAATGTTTAAAGAAAATGATTTTGGATACATAATTATTGATGAAGCGCATCATGCCTCTGCCGATTCATATCAAAAGGTGCTTGCATATTTTAAGCCTGAATTTACTCTTGGTCTGACAGCAACTCCGGAACGTGCGGATGATAAAAATATTATTGATATTTTTAAGAATACAGCGCACAAGCTTGATATTCAGACAGCAGTTGAAATAGGAGAACTGGTTCCTGTACGGTGCATAAGAATACATACAAATATAGATTTGACAAAGGTACGTTTCAATAGCGTCCAGTATAATATCCGTGATCTTGAAAGCAAGATTTTTGTTCCTGAAAGAAATACTCTTATTGTTGATACTTTTATGGAATATGTCAGCACAAAGAGAACAGTGATTTTCTGTGCAAGCGTAAAGCACGCCGAAGAAATAGCTGAAATGATAAATTGCAGGGGAGTATGCGCATGGGCTGTTTCGGGAAGTATGAAACCTTCCGAGCGCAAGGAATATCTCGCAAAATTTCAGAAAGGTGAAGTAAAAGTGTTATGCGCCTGCGACCTTCTAAATGAAGGCTGGGATTGTCCTGAAACCGAAGTGCTGTTTATGGCACGTCCCACAATGTCAAAAGTGCTTTATACTCAACAGCTTGGTCGTGGAATGAGACTTGCAGAAGGGAAAGAGTGCCTTATAGTTTTTGATTTTGTTGATAATGCAAGTCAGTACAATATGCCATATTCAATGCACAGGCTTTTTAAGCTTTCGGAATACAAGCCCGGCAAACTTGTACTTGGTACAAGGGAACAGTGCAAAGCAGATGACGAGCTTTATGCAAGAGGTGAAAAACCGAATGCAATTGTGGATTTTCCTGTAAGTGCAACGGATTATGAAGCAGTTGATGTTTTTAACTGGCAGGATGAGGCTGCGGGAATGATCTCACAGATGGAATTTATACGCAGGGTGGATGCGGCTTCTGAAACTGTGGAAAGGTATATCCGTGAGGGAGAAATAATTCCTGATCTGATAGTTCCTATGAGCGAGCATAGGACGTTTAAATATTTTTCTGAGGATACGCTTAATAAGTCTGCTGAAAAATTTGGGTGGCGTATTATAAATGATAAAAACAGAAAAGATCTGTTTATGGAAATGATACGGCAAATGGATATGAGCTATTCATATAAACCCGTTTTGATAAAATCAATACTTGAAAGTGCAGATGAAAAGGGAAGGATAAGAATAGACGATATTGTCCAATATTTCAGAAAATATTATGAGGGCAGGAGAAGCGCGGGATTGATCGTTGAAAAATCCAACAGTATTTTTGCCAAAGGCGGATATACAGATAAAGAGGCGCAGCGCAATATTCTTTCAAATCCATTCAAACGGTTTGAGGATATGCAGATGTTAAGGCATACTAAAACTCTTGGAATAATTGAGGTTGAGCCAACAGTATGGAAAAATCTTTCTGTCATCGAAAAAGAGGAGATAAGCATGATATGTGATAAAAAGCTTGATGAATATTATAAAAGGTTTGCAATTTAAGGCGTATTGTTAAAATAAATTGAAGACAGGCGATAAATTTGAAAAGCAAAAATAAAATCCGCCCCATTTCGGACGATTTCACTGCGGAGGATATAAAAATTGAGTCCAGCATTTGCACAGGCGAGAAAACTATCGGTTTTTACAGCGCTGCTGATAAGAAGCTGCACTATGGCTTGTTCGGACTAATGACGATATTGAGGGTTTTTACAGGAAGTACGGCGTTGAAAATACTCGATAATTTTATTTATAAGGTTGTAACGATTCGTCTAAAAAAATATAACGTTTTATAAACAAAAGCAATAAGAGCTGCGTGACGTAAATAACGTCCGCAGCCCCCTTTTGGTCGCATAATGCTGCCATTTTGGAAAAGTCAAAGATTATGATGTAAAGCTTTGGTATATGAAACAAACCATTTAACACGAGTGGTCACATAGCGTCTTTATTCATCAGATAGAATCCGATTTGTATAGCAGACAAGTTTTTTCGGATAAAGTGAGCAATTTTGAAAACTAGTTTGATTTTATCACGCTTAAGGCCTATATGCTTGAACGGGATATTGAAAATGATCTTGTAAAAAATGTAACGGCATTATTACTTGAACTCAGAAAAGGCTTTGCTTTTCTCGACAACCAATATCATCTTGAAATTGGCGGCGAGGATTTTTATATTGATTTACTGTTCTATAATTTGAATTTGCGCTGTTATGTTGTCATTGAACTTAAAACGGGTGAATTCAAGTCTGATGCAGGTAAGCTAAATTTTTACTTATCAGCTGTTGACTCTCAGCTAAAAACCGAAAACGACAATCCGTCTATCGGATTACTGTTATGCAAAAGCAAAAATAATATTATTGCAGAATATGCCTTAAGAGATATGTGCGAGCCTATAGGCATAAGCGAATATAAGGTTACAAGAATGCTCCCCAAGGAATTGGAAGAAGTGCTTCCCTCTGAGGATGATATTCAAAAAAGAATACAACGTAATGAAAACAAATAACCGCTGATAATGTCAGCGGCTGATTTTTGAAAAACTTCACAATCATAACCCATTATTTTTTCAAAAACATAATAAAAAATAGGAAAAGTTAGAATAATCAAACAGTTTGAAATGACATAACAGGCTGTTTGAACCTTTTAATTTTGGCATGCTTTTTAATTTTGCCTTTTCCAGAAGTTTCGGGAATATTGCTTCGGCAAGCTTAGCAATTTTGAAAAGCGGTGTAAGAAGTACGATTTATAAAAAGAAAACCGCAGGCTGATTTGTTTTGAAATCAGCCTACAGTTAATACAAGGATATATCAAATCTTGTCCGCTGTTTTAAACTAACTTTGCGAAAAGTTAGTTTAAAACAGCAAAATTGCTTCTTACAGATTACCGCCAGATAACGGTATTACATGATTTGTAATAAATTCCAAATCATCTTTTGGAATTTCAAAAGACCCATTATCTTCGATTACAAAATTTGTAAGCTTTGTTTTTTACTTTGCATCATAATTACAAAAGATTAAGTTCACTCCAAAATCCGATATTCTTGTTATCAAATGTACCTACTATAAGTCCTCTGTCTAAAAAACCATTCCGTTCTTCACAACATGTTTCAGGCAACAGACCACAGGCATGACAAGCAGCTAAGTTTAGAGAATCTCTGCCTTGTCCTCGGCTTAATATACAAACAGGATCATTTGAACATATTTGAGCATTTGTAATAGCTTTTTTGAAAATCTTTGGAAACGTATCTGAACGACCTTGTCTGACCAAACCTCCTAATGTCCCTTCACAATCACCACTTGCAGTGTAGATAAAAATGCCAGTCATCTCTCCACCGTCAGCGTTTTCGGCACAATAAAGTCTTTCACTCAATGATGCAACACTATAACCACATTCAAAACTTAATTGTGAAATCAGAAGATGTGATAGCGTATGGAGCATAATCATTTTGGGTGTAATGGTTCGCTCATGATTTCTGCCTATAAGTGATTCTTTATAATGATGATTGATTAAATCAGCTCGCTCTTGTACTTCTGGATTTGTCGCAATCCATTTATTAATATGGTCAGCATCAAATTCCAAGAAAATACCTTCACCCCTAACTTCATATGCAGGATACCAATTTGTTTCTGGTCTTTTTATATCAACATAGCCTGCATCGTCACGATTTGTAATAGGTGAGATTCTTGAAAAACCGACCAAAGCATTTACAACACGAACTTTATCAATTAGTGCAATAGATTTAATATGCGGAATATTGTATTC
>CAMWXM010000272.1 GCA_947178195.1 uncultured Ruminococcus sp. | reverse complement strand
GGTTCAGCCTGCAAATTAAAATTTATATTAACAAAAATCGTTTGCTTATTTATCACTTTTTTTCAAAATTAAAATATAAACTGTTTTTCATTCTTTCGCTTTGATATCACGCAGTTTACACATTCGGGCTTTACAATATAACCGTAATCAAAAAACAATGCTCTTTATGCTAAGAGTTCTTATATTGAAAGGCGGTATATTTATGTACGAGAACAACAATTATACTTATACGGCAAATTATTCCCCCGAGGAACCCGAGCCACCCAAGGGCGGCAAAGCGGGAAGAATAGCTGCGTTTATACTCTCCGTGGCTCTCGTGGGCGGAGCGTCGGGCTTCGGCGGAGGTTATCTTGCAAACACCCTTACGGCAGATAAAAGCGATATGGCAGCTTCGGCAAATGCGGAAAATGTTTCCGCAAGCACAGCCGAGACCGAAACTATTCAAACTGTCACCGCAGTCCCACAAAGCTCGGACGGCAAGGACAATTCAATAGGCAGTCTGCTGAATGTGGATCGGGAAAGCTCCGGCGGCATTACTACCAAGGATATAATCAAAAACGCTACACCGTCCGTCGCTCTTATTAAATCGGAATTTTACGAAGCGGAGGAAGCAGGAACGGGTACAGGCATTGTGATATCCGCGGACGGCTACATCATGACAAACTGCCACGTTATCAGGACAACATACAACGTCCGCAGCAGCAGCGGTTATGATTACAACAATCCTTTCAGCTTTTTCGGAGGCGGTTATTCCATTGAAGAAAAAACTGCCAACGCGGATAAGGTAACGATAACTCTGTCAGACGGTTCGGAGCATGAGGCAGAAATTGTCGGCAGTGACGAAAATACCGACCTTGCCATACTTAAAATAGACGCAAAGGGTCTTATCCCCGCCGTTATGGGCGACAGCGACAGCCTTGAAATGGGAGACGAGGTGCTTACCCTTGGCTATCCTGCGGGCATGGGACTTTCCGCTTCAAGAGGAATCGTTTCGGGTCTTGAAAGGGAAGTCACCACAGAGCTTCCCAGCGGCAAGATTGCTACAATGACTCTTATCCAGACGGACGCAGCTATCAATCCCGGCAACTCGGGAGGACCGCTGCTCAACAGCAAGGGCGAGGTGGTTGGAATTACATCTTCCAAGTTAAGCAACGTTTCCGTAGAGGGCATTGGCTTTGCAATACCCATTACAAATGCAATGTCGATTGTTGACGACCTTATGAACAAGGGCTATGTTGCAATGCCCAAGATAGGTATTGCAGGCAGAGATATCACACCGCAGTACAAGCGTTACTACGGTTTGCAGATAGACGGCGTCCTTGTAGAATCTGTTGAGGCGGACTCCTGCGCAGAGGCGGCGGGAATTGCCGAGGGCGATATAATCGTTGCGGCTGACGGCAAGGAAATAGGCAGCATGAATGAGCTTGTTGCCTTAAAAAACAAGCACAAGCCCGGAGAAACTATGACAGTCACTCTTGCCCGCAACAACGGCAATATAGACGTTGAGCTTATTCTCGATGAAGAGCCCCAGTCGGAGGATTAATGGACCCCGACCGGCAAAGGCTTTAGACACGTGTTTATACGAAAGTTCCACACAATTATTAAATCAGCTTTTTACTAATTTCATTACTTCCTTTCATTGCCGGCGCAGCGTTTTTGAGACGGTGCGCCGGCATATATTTTACACCACAGCTTGCGGTATGGCGATATATGTAAAAAGCTGTCGGAAAAATTTTTTTGGTTTTTTTGAAAAAAGTGTTGACATTAGTGCAAAATAGTGATATAATAATAAAGTCCCCTTTTAAGTGACAGCAACAAAATATATCGCGGAGTGGAGCAGCTCGGTAGCTCGTCGGGCTCATAACCCGAAGGTCGTAGGTTCAAATCCTGCCTCCGCAACCACGTAAATACGCCGTTTGAAGCAATTCAGACGGCTATTTTTTTGTCAATTTCATAATACTTTCCTAAGATTTAGGTTGTCAAATTGGCGTTTGAGTTGGCGTTTAAGTTGACATTAAAGCATTGGTAATAACTTCAAGTTCGGCACGTTTTGCGGATATGTCCGTATGGGAATAAGTGTCAGCCGTAATTGCATAGTTGGCGTGACCTGCATAGTCCTGTACCTGCTTCATAGTAAAATTGCTGTTATTGGCAAGTATTGACAAACAGCTATGCCGTAAATCGTGGAAACGTATATGCCGTAACCCGTTGGCTTTTAGAAGCTTTGTGAATTTTGCCGTTACATAGTCAGGCTGAATCAGTTCTCCGATTTCATTCACACAAACAAAGTCTTTGTAATCGTTTGTACTCCTAATCATATTTTTCTGTTTTACCTTGTGAAAGAGTAAGTATTTCGTTTATTCCAATTCCAAAACGTTTTTTTACTTTACCCATTATATTTGTCACAATATCAACATTGTTTGGTGTTGTAATAAATGATAGGTTAATATTATTTTTTGTTTCATCGTTACCATCGTTACAAGTATCGTCAAAACCTAATAATCGTCTCATTGCCGCAACATCAAGCTTTCTAATAGCTTCGATTTTCTCAAAGTGGGTATCATCAAATTCTGTTAGTCTTCGTTTAGCTTTCGGTTTATTATTAATGGAAGCTTGTTGTTTATTTGACGTTTTGGGTTCGTAAAACCTATTGATAATATCGTCTGGGTCAAAACAAGAATCGTAATTCTCACAAATTAGTTGCCGTCCACCAAAAAATAATCTGTCAGCATTTTTACATTGCGGGTCAGATTTAGAGAAAGCTTGCATAAGTGCTAATTGAATTTTATCACGTTCAACATAATCGGTTATCAGTCGGTCAGAATGAAACACAAGTCTAAATCTGTGTTCACCGTCTTGCGAATGATTAAAAGATGTGTAGCCAAATGCAGGAATTAGATTTAAGTCCTCACATAGTTTAATGGTTTCATCAATCGTCGCATCGTGATCGAAATCAATAGCAAACAATTCTTGAAATTGAAATGAATCCTTTGTTCTGCCTTTTAAAACAGCAGGTCTAAAAGTACAACCTTGTGCAAGTCCCGTCGCTAAATCTCGAATATCCATATCAACGGCTTTTAATGAATTTTGTATCGTGTAAGCGACTTCTTTTCCATCGGGTTTAGAATTATATTTTTTGTCAAAATACATACATCTTATTGTCATGTGTTTAGATTTTATACTCCTTTCGTTTTTAGATATATGATGATAGAAAATAGTATTAATATTCTCAAATATATTTAATTGTCAAGGTTCTAATCTATTTGACGGTAATTGCATATTATCTATCTATTAGAATTACCGCCATTATATACTCTATATATCGCTATGCAATTTGTTGATTTTCTTGCACATCAAACTCAACCAAATTTTTATTAAATTTCCTCAATAAAGCATGGATTTGAAAATGCTTCTTAACCGGTAGCCAAATAAGATTTTCAATATCATTGTTGTGCGGATTGCAATCAATATGATGTATTACAAGCTTTTCGTTGGTGTTGGGCTTTATCAAAAAAGCCTCGGCGACTAAACAATGAATCTTTCTGTAATCAATTTTATAGTCACGGCATAAAGATATGTTCAAATGCTTGTCCTCTGGATACTTACCCCGACCATTGTTAGCATAAAATGGCACAAGCAGTTTTCTCTTTTTTGTTCCGAAAAGTCTACCTCGATTTGAAATGAAGTACCGATTTTCATAACCTTTAACACTCGCCCAACATTCACCATCAAGGAATTTTATGTAATCTTCTAAATTTTCTAAAGTAATTTGTTGTCGTTCTTGTCTTTCCAATTTTTTATTAGCGTCGTTATATCAATGCAGCATTGATACGGCGATACTAATTTCTTTATTTTAGGGTTGCTTGATATAACGGCGGACTCCTTTCATAAATCATCAAATACTATTTAATAAATATTGCCGTTATACCATTTCTAACTTGTATCGTTTTTTATAGAATTATCACCACCTTTATGGGTTCATTCCGTTAATTGGTTATAATCCTATGAACTATCATCAAAGCCTATAATATCATTTCCTTTCAAAGTTAATAATTTATTAAGATTTTTAGCTATAAAATGTTCATTTTTACGTGTTATACTTATAACCATAAAATCATAATATAGAATTGAGTATTATGCGCTACAACTGTCCTATGTAAATTATAACGTTTTTGCGTGAAAATAGCAATGT
>CAMWXM010000271.1 GCA_947178195.1 uncultured Ruminococcus sp. | reverse complement strand
AAATATAATAAGTGATAATAGATAATATAAAATTATCTACATTTAATCTATTAAATTATACGATGAATCTCGACAAAAATCAACAGAAATCCGACAAACGGTATAAAAAATGGAATAAAACGCATTATGTTAATAATAAATGTATAATTTATTGCCTATTTGGCTTTTATTATCATATTGCTACGGATTAATTATATTCTCATAAAGTCCTCCAATGCAATGCCTAAAGAAGCAATACATGGATGAAATGGCATGGTGTTACTCTTTAAAGTAATTCTAGGAAGTTGAGCAGACTGTTTCAATAAATGGTCAGCTTTTTATAGGCTTATCTACTCAAACAAATTATATTTTCAGTTTCTATAATAGAATAGCATATCATGTCTTCAGAAACGGCAGCAGGGCTGCCGTCGAGGTGTTTTAAAACATATCCTACAAGATATCGTTAATACATTTACGAAGAGATGATAACCTTTGAAGAATACCGTAACATAGATTTTGGCGGTCGCATGGCGCCCGCCGGGTTGGGTTTAAATGGTATAAATACCGTTTGAAATTATTGTAAAGGAGTTGGTCACGATGAGATTATATGATGGGAGGTGCTGTCCATATTAGCGTTTTCTCCGTAAACCCTATATCAAAATAATCGACCGAAGGAGTATCAGCAATGAAAATAACAGACATCAAAATCCGCAGAACCTTTGCGGACAGAAGTATCAAAGCAATTGTTTCCATTACGATTGACAATTGCCTTGCAGTACATGACATAAGGATAATTCAGGGAAATGACAGGCTTTTTGCCGCAATGCCCAGCAGAAAAGACAATGATGTTTACCGTGACATTGTTCACCCCATTACCGCTGCAGCAAGACAGAAGCTGGAGGATATAATTCTCACAGCGTACACGACACATATTGACATCATGGAAAACGGGGGTGAAATAAATGGGTATTGATTGGGAAAGTATTCTCGGCTGTGATGAAGACAACATCGCAAGAGAATACGAGAAACTTGTGAACAATACAGGTTCACAGGCTTCTGATTGTGATTCTGACGATGACGAGTTAGCGCTGAAAGAGGGTGAATCCCATGTAAAAATCAAATAGTTATGAGCCATAACATACAATGGCGCACAGATTTTCGAAGATGTGCGCCTTTTTGTATGTCCAAAATGAGAAAGAAGGTAATCACAATGTCCAAACAACTTGACAGAATAATGCAAATCAGCGACAAAGGATATGTTGATGATTTCGACGACATCGAGGAAATACTGGAGCATTTCCTAAGCTACACTGTAGAAACTCTGACCTGCGTGCTACCTCCGGGATATAAAATGCAGGAGTTTGCAGATAACATTGTCCGCAAACTTGGTAATATTGAGCTTGAAAGCGGTAGTACGAACTATACTGACACTTTGCGGCTTTCAGATTTGCTTTGCATAATGAGATATTTTGAAGTTTTCTTCAGCGACTCAGACCATATATTGCTAAGCTACATGAAAAATCTTTGGAATAATATCATAAGTTTGAAAGTCTTGCCGTGGGCAGAATTGTTTTTCGTAATATCCGTAGATTCACTTATGGAGTTCTTTACATCAAAAACCGGCAGTCTTGAATATATGGAGAACTGCTGGCGTATCTGCATTTCGGCAAAAAAGTATGCAGCATTTGAGATGACAAAGGAAACAACGTTAAAAATGCTGTTAGACGGTATATGCGGAGATTTGTTCGCAAGTTGGAATCCCGGCTTTGACACAGATGAGTACATTGACAAAATCGAAAACTGCTGCCTTATCGTCAAGCAAGTTTTTGTAGACGGTATAGCAGCATATTATTACAGTCGTTTCGATATTTTTGAGTTATCAAAATCAATCGAGGGGAAAGTCATCAAGTTTGATAAACTCAATGATTATTGCGATGATGATGACGACGAAATATACGAACTACCATTTTAAATAATTTTATTGGAGGTAATTAATTTGAACAAAACAAATATTTTAATGCAAAGTGCAAGAGGCACTGAACTTATCCCTATTGACGATATGCTGCTGGAGGAAAGTCAGATTTTCCTCGTGGGTGAAATTACTCCTGACAGTGCAAATGAGCTTATCAAGAAGCTTATGTATATTGATAAAAAGGATTTGGGCGAGATAACGCTCTATATTAACAGTCCCGGTGGAGAGGTCATGAGTGGACTTGCGGTCTACGACTACATCAAAATCATGAAATCACCTGTAAGGACTGTCTACATAGGTGACGCCGCAAGCATGGCTGCTATAATCTTCCTTGCAGGCGAAAAGCGTGAAATGCTTCCTCATTCGAGAATACTTATCCACGATCCGTTTTACGGGCATTTGGACGTCAGCGGTAAAAAGCCGCATGAAATTCAGCGTGGTGTGGACAGTCTGAACAAGGTAAGGGAGACTCTTGCAGAAATAATATCCGAAAGGACAGGCAAAAATCTTGACGATATTTACGACATAACTGTCGAAGACCACTATTTCACGGCAGATGAGTCAATCGAATTCGGTCTTGCAAACAACATTTTCAAGGGAGAATGACAAAATGAAAAATGACAGCATGAAAGACGAAAGAATCCTTGCTAACGGTATCACGGTTTCCAATGATACCAAGGCTACAGGATTCAACAACAATGACATGATAATCGGTTCTTCGGGCAGTGGAAAGACTGGCGGGTATGTTATCCCGAATTTGCAGAATTTGAACAGCAGCATTGTTGTTTCAGACACCAAAGGGCAGCTTGCAAAAATGTTTTCCAAACAGCTAAGAGATAAGGGCTATCGGGTGTGTACACTGGACTTGGTACACCCCGAAAGGTCCTGCGGGTACAATCCTTTGAGCAGTATTCGCCGTTACAAAAACGGCAGATACCGTGAACAGGACGTTCTCACACTTGCATCCAACATCATGCCGATGTTGGATGCAGTTGAGCCGTTCTGGGAACAGGCGGCTGCCGGGTATATTGCGTTCTTGATTGCATTTTGCCTTGAAACACTTCCAGCGGAAGAACAGAATATGATATCTGTATGTGAACTGCATACCCGTTTTATAAAGCCTGGCGGAAATCTCTCATTCATAAAATGGGCAGAAACTCACCCATACAGCTTTGCTGCAAAGAAATTCACACGACTTAACAGTGCAATGGGTGCAGAAAAGATGTGGTCGTGCATTATGGAATTTGCAAACCGCGCATTAGAGCCTTTTGACTTTGAAGAAGCAAGAACCATTTTCGAGAACCCCAAAAGCTTTGACATTTCAAGCCTTGGCAGAGAGAAAACGGTGCTTTTCCTGAATGTCAGCGATACCGATAGAACGTTTGACAACCTTGTCAATGTCTTTTACACACAAGCACTGCAAATTCTTTGCTCCAATGCTGACAAAAGACCAGACGGTCGTTTGAAAATTCCTGTACGTATCATCATGGACGACTTTGCCGCAAGTGCGAGGATTCCCGACTTTGACAAGATAATATCTGTAATAAGGTCGAGGGATATATCCGTTAGCCTTGTTCTGCAAAGTATGACGCAGCTTGAAGCGATGTACACTCACGCCGAGGCAACTACTATCATTAACAACTGCGACCATATTATCTATCTTGGCTCACAAGATTTACAGACGGCGGAGTTTATCGGAAACCGTATCTTCAAGACACCTGATACAGTTCTTTGTACTCCACGGGACAAGGCTATCATTATCACAACTGGAGAAAAAGCTGTTATGGCTGATAAAATCAAGCCTTACAGCACTTTAAAATCATAAGATAGGAGATTTTATGTACAATATTAAAATACTTGAAAATGCCGTAACAGCGGCAATAGAGCTTGCCGAAAGCTGCACGCCCGACAGTCGGTCAGACTGCCGTGATGTTTTTCACGTTGTAAAATACGTAAGGGCTGCAGTAAGGGATTTTCCCAATCGCAGCAGTAGTCTTGAAGAGATGTTCAATGTGCTTAGTATGCACACCGCAAGACTGCAAAAAATTGCCGGAAGGGAAATTTCCGAATACATTATTGTAAGCGACAGCGGGGAAGTGTTTCCGCTGCCAATAACAAATCCATATGTCTCGCTTGCTCATCTTATTAGGCAGAAGCTTCAAAAGGAAGATAGCAAAGATTATCTGCACCTGCACAAAGAGTCTGAATAAAGAACCGTGTAAATGCCAATAATAACCATAAACAAAGTA
>CAMWXM010000270.1 GCA_947178195.1 uncultured Ruminococcus sp. | reverse complement strand
CAGCTATAGAAACTATTGAAAATTTAAAAAAATATTTTATATTAAATGATGAAAATATAATAAAAGCATTTTCTAAAGCTGAAATTGGTTCGAGAATTGAAGTCTCGGGAGATAAACTAAAAATAATAATTGACGGCGGACATAATACTGCCGGAATAGATTCCCTTGTCGATACTTTAAAAAATTCAGGCATTAACAAGGTTATAGGTATATTTGGAATGTCTGATGGAAAGCCTATTGATTATGCGGTAAAAAGTCTTTCAGCCTTTTTTAAAAAAATTTATTGCGTGGACGGCTTTATTGATAACTGCATCAGCGCAGATGTAATCGCTGAAAAATTCAAGCGCTGCGGCGTTGATGCGGAAGGACTTCATTATAAAAAAGGCTGCCGAAAAGCTTTTGAATACGCCGAAAAAAGTAAACTATATATATTAGCCTGCGGCTCTCTTTATCTTGCTTCAGAGGTGAAAAAGCTGCTACCGTCGAAGGATTGTCACTCTTAAATCCATAACCGTTATTTAACATTTTTTTCTATCGTTTATCATTAGATTTTCACATTGATAAGTATAATATAATTATAGACAAAAGGAACAAGACAAAATCAAACAACATAAATTTTAAATTTACATAAAATAGAAAGGGTGTTTTATATGGATAACTTCCAGAATAACGAATTTAACAATCATGAAAGAAATAACGAGCAGCAGCCGCAAAATTCTTACAGCTACAGCTATCCGCAGGGCAGCGTTTATGGAGAAACGGTAAATCCTGTTGAGCAAGAGCCGAAAAAGAAAAAAAGAGTTTTCACAAAGGTTATAGCCTGTGCCGTATGCGCAGCTGTTATTTCAGCCGGCTCTATCGGAGCATATAAATATATTGATGATAATTTTTCATTCAAAAACTTTTTCAGCAGCGAATCCTCTCAATCAAGCAGTACTGCTCTGAATACTGAAGCAGAAGCCGGAAATTTGACCAGCACAGGAAACAATGCCGAACAAAAAAGCCTTATAGAGCTTGCATCAAGGGAAGGAAGTCTGTCCGTTCCGGAAGCGGTCGACAAGGTTATGCCGGCTGTTGTTGGAATTTCATCAAAATTTCAGGTAGCAAGTCAGAACTACGGTTCAAGTTGGTTCTTCGGTGGAATGCCGGGCGGAGATACTCAGACTCAAATTGCTGCAGCAACAGGTACGGGCATTGTAATGACCTCCGAAGGCTACATCATAACAAATGCTCATGTTATTTATGATGAGGAAAACGGCTACGGTAAGGCTCAGAGCGTTTCAGTAGTAATGTCAGACGAAACGGAATATGAAGCTTCCATAATCGGCTATGATACCGATACAGATATTGCAGTGTTAAAAATAGACGCATCCGACCTTACTCCCGCTGAGTTTGGAAACAGCGATGACCTGAGAGTAGGCGAACTTGTTCTTGCAGTGGGTAATCCGCTGGGATTTGAGCTTTTCGGTTCTGTAACAAGCGGTATCGTATCTGCCCTCAACCGTGAAATTTCCATTAACGAAAAACAGATGAGCCTTATACAGACCGACGCCGCTATCAACTCTGGTAACTCAGGTGGACCGCTTATAAACAGTCTGGGTCAGGTAGTCGGAATAAACTCAGCAAAGATGACCTCTACCTATTCAGGAACATCTCTCAACACCGTTGAAGGTCTCGGATTTGCGATCCCGATTACACAGGCAAAAACTATTATTGACGATCTCATCAACTATGGCTATGTTAAGGGCAGACCTCAGCTGGGCATAACATGTATAGATATTGACGAAGCTACAGCCAAGCTTTATAATATGTCAGTAGGTATCTATGTGCGCTCTGTAACGCCGAATGGTGCGGCAGACCTGGCAGGTATCATGGAAGGCGATATTATTATCGGTATGAACGGTGAGGCTGTGTCCACAAGTGATCAGTTCAACGAAATGAAAAACCAGCATAAAGCCGGAGATGAAATAACCCTTACGATCTCACGAAACGGTAAGGATAACGAGGTAAAGGTTATTCTCCAGGAGGTTACTCAGGGAGATACACTCTTCGGAGACCAGGAGGTCAATGAAAATTAAGCTATCACCGAGGGAAGTATCGTACATCTGAACACCGTATAAAGTAAGCGCAAATCTGTGTGCTTTGTGCGTTACTGTCCCGTCTCCTATAAATTTTTTGTAAAAAGAACCGCTCTATCATCCGGCGGTTCTTTTTATTTTTGGTTGATTATGATTTAAAGTAAAAAAACCGGATAATAAAATCCGGTTTTATGTATTTATATATTATTCAAAATAAGAGAGCAACGTTTCTTCTGCCTTACTGTTATCGTTTGTACAAATCCAATAAACATAATTGCCTTCTGTTTTAACTTCAGTATTGCAAAGCTTGTCATACTGTTCAGGCACATAATCCTTGAATACGTCCTTCTGATCCTCAAGGCGTTTTTCAACCGCCTTCTGAATCGTATCGAGCTTACCGTCCTTAGCCTTTATAATACAGATTTCATCAGCGTCGCCGCCGGCTCCTGCCCACCATACCGAGTATTCAGAATAATCGTCCGCCGTAACGCCGTATTTAAACTGGAAATTTTCTTCAGCCACTTCTACCATTTCCGGAAATTCAATTCCGCTGTCCTTTACTGCTGTAATAATTTCATTCAGCGGCTTCTGCGCCTCCCTGCCCTCGCTTCCGCATGCCGTAACAGAAATCATAGTCACAGCCGATAAAATAACTCCTGCGATCGTTCTTTTTAATTTGTTCATTTTTTTGTTCTCCCTTTTTATATTTATTTTACAACATGTGACAAAATATAATCTATCATCTTGTCGTATGTCGCTTTATTAAAATGCATACCATCAGTAGCAGCGGATTCCTCGGGGAATTTTCCGTCCTCACCCTTCAGCTCTGAATTTATATCCACATAATAATAACCATTATCATCAGCAAGTTTTAAAAGCTCTGCATTATACTGGTCAATGCTTGAATTTAAGATAGGTTCTTCCGATTGTTCTTTCTTTTCTGTCACAGGCGGAATCGACAGTATATATATTTTTGAATCAGGAAGCGCTTCCTTTATGCCGCTGGTAAAGCTTGAGTACTCCCCTATCATTTCCTCGACACTCATCCAGGCAATACCGTTGCTTCCCAGCATAATATAAATATTTTCCGGTTCAGCCTGAATAAGCGCATCAAGTATCGTCGTTTCGCCGTATGACGTCTGCATAGTCTCTGTATTTATTTTTTCAATGTTCATACCTATCTCAGCAAACACATTCTGCATAGGCACAAGCTGATAATCCGCCAGTCCTACGGTAATGGAATCCCCTACAAAAACGCACCTTGCCAGATAAGTCTGGGTCAAAGCGGCAGATTTCGGTACAGGATTTTTTATAGCTTCTGTATTATTATCGGTGGTATCCTCCGTTTTACTGCTTTCATTTTTATTTTCTTCCGAAGCCGTACCGGTTTCCTTTTCAACGGTATGCTCCTGCCATGTGGCTGTAAAAGAACCCTCCTCTTCCTCGCCGAAATTGATTCCGGTCATATATGCAAAAAAACACGCAGCCGTTACGATCAGAAAAATAATAAAAACCACTTTGAATCTGAATCGTATAATTGGTGCGGATGAACTTTTAATATAAGTATATGATCTTTTTTTTCTCCGTTTATCGGACATTTTTTTGCTCGCTCCATATCTTTTTTATTTGTTCAAAAATTATGTTAAAAAATCCATTCTTTTAGGAATAAATTTATATGCGTTATTGTCTTATCTTTACTCTATAAAAATATTATAACCCAAATATTCGAATTTTGCAATACCCTTTTATAAAAATTTATTTTTTCAAAAAATATCATTTTATTTACTCAAAAATAAAGGATTTGTCCCATTTTAAACGTGGACAAACCCCTTATTTTTTCCCAGAGTATATACATCTGAGAAATACCAAAAAGCCATATTTTTCTTTATAAGTATATCATAAGCAAGAAATTTTGTCAATACTTTGCCATAAAAGTCAACTACTTTTTTGTATTTTCAACATAAAAATTATTTTTCATTCTTTTAGCCGTCAAAATTTTGGTCAGAGAAAAACGCAGAAATTCAGTAAACAGCAGCAATACAAACAAAATAAATTGTATAATCAATTTTTAAGCCGTCAAATTTCTGGTCAAATTTTATATTAAACAACGTAAAAACACTGTTT
>CAMWXM010000269.1 GCA_947178195.1 uncultured Ruminococcus sp. | reverse complement strand
TATCTTTGACGTATCAGAAATGAATTTTTGTAAAACAAAAAAATCAGAGAAAATTCCACAACCACAAATGTACCTAAATGTAAAATTGATTGGATACCGCTGCCGCCTCTTGTTCCAGCAAAAACGGCTGATTCTGAAAGAAATGCAAGGATATAAAACATCGTTATCATCATACAGCCGGTTATCATATACGGCAGGTATATTCGTATGTTTTTCTTAATGCCGTCAGCCGCAAGCTTTGCATAAAAGCCTGTTTTCATTTCGGCTCACCTCCCATTGTAAGCATGGTAAGAGTGTCTGATATCATCTGATAAAGCTGCTCGTTGCTGTTTTCGCCTTTATAAATCTGATGAAATACTTCTCCGTCCTTGATAAACAATACTCGTCCTGCCGTGCTTGCTGCTTTTACCGAATGGGTAACCATTATAATAGTCTGACCCGAACTGTTTATCTGGGAAAAGAGATTAAGCATTTCATCTGTCGACTTTGAATCCAGTGCTCCCGTTGGCTCGTCTGCCAAAATCAGCTTAGGGTTAGTAATAAGCGCTCTTGCGGTGGCTACACGTTGCTTCTGACCTCCGGAAATTTCATATGGATATTTTTTGAAAAGCTGTGTAATACCAAGCTTTTTCGCAATCGGTATAAGCCTTGTATTCATTGCCTGATAGGAAAATCCTGCAAGCACAAGTGGAAGATAAATATTATCTTCAACGCTGAAGGTATCCAGCAGATTAAAGTCCTGAAAAACAAAACCTAAATTATCACGTCGAAAGGCTGCCATTTTTGATTCAGGAATTGCAGATAAATCGTTTCCGTCAAGAATCACCTTTCCGGCAGTCGCCCTGTCTAGAGCCGCAAGAATGTTCAACAGCGTAGTTTTGCCAGAACCTGACTCTCCCATTATCGCTACAAACTCCCCTTCTTCAACATCAAAGGATACCTCCTTTAACGCTTCGACCTTGTTTCCGCCAAATCGAGTAGTGTATATTTTCTGCACTCCGCTTACGTTTAAAATACTCATATTGCAAATCCTCCCTTTAGGGCTACCACACAATGATTGATCGAACGCTTTGTGTAGTATTGCCCTGATTTCTTTATCTATTATATCAAAAAAGGATTTTCATTTCCATAGCTTATGCTTACAAAGCAGCCTTAAAATCTAACACTTTTGTAAGATTTAAGGCAATATAATACTAATCTCAAATAATAGTAGAAAATATAGCAAAGATATGATATAATAGCACACATATTCCAATACATCACAATATAGCTCATTAAGTCCTGATAAATCCCATAGAATCAAGGCTTTTTTAGGGTATAAAACTAAAAAAACCGAAAATAGGCGGTTTACAAAAATACGGTTTTTTTAAATTTTTGGTAGAACTTTGGTAGAACTATGAGTAGAACTTTTCCAAATTATATTATATAATCGAAGATAACTATATAAAAAAGTTCAGTAAAATCAAGGTTTGTAAAAAAATGCCAGAACAAAAAACACGGCTTAGAAAAAATAATAGTCATATACTGTTCTGTACCATTCCGTACTGTTTTTACAGTTAAAATTAAAAAAATAAAAAACGAATAAAAGTGATAAAATCTGCTGCTGATAAATAGGATTTTTCAATTACTTTGTGTCCCTGATTTTTAATCGGGGACGTTTTTTTATTCAAAATTAAATATTTGTGAAAGGCGTTTCTTGAAATTTAAGAAGCGCCTTTATTTTTTGAAGGTATGTTATGCGAAATTTAATATTATCAACAGACAACAGCCTATCGCTTGCAGCAGGCGGTCTGCTGACAGCTATGGTAAACTGTCCTGAAAAGGATTACAGTACCATCGACGAGCTTTATGAAAGCTCAAATGATGATTTTGATACAATCGAAACAGCTGTATATGAACTTGTTGATACGGAGTATTTACTATGTATCGGAGACAGATTTGCAGTAAATAAGATCCGTATTCCTGAAATGAAAGTTATCAGCTCTGCTGAAAAACTTGTCCGCACATTCCGTATAACAGCTGATGAACATGATAATTCCGGAATTTAAGGAGGGATATATATGCCAATATGCAGAGTTCACGCAAAATCCAATTATACGGTTATCAACAATAAGCTGCTGCGTTCCAAAAATCTCAGTTGCGCTGCAACCGGACTCCTTTGTAAGGTCATGTCGTTTCCGGAAGATTTCAGGCAACATGATAAGAGCGAACAGAAGTCGATTGAAGAATCCAAACGGTCTGATACTTGGAACGCCGGGCAGCGGTAAAAGTTTCAGCGTAAAACGTCGGTACGGACGCAGTTAAAGGTACTCGTCAGCATTTCAGGCTTAAAAAGCAGTATCGTCTTGAAAAGGCTAAATTCAAGCTGAAAAAGGCAGAGTATGCGATTTTCAAAGAAGATAAATTCAAGCCAAAAATTCATTCCAACAAGGAAAAGTTTAAGGCTGCTAAATCCAAGTTCAAAGAGCAGAAAGAATCCTATAAATCGGGCAGCAAGTCCAACATTCAGAAAGCCTTTAAGATAAGGCGTACCCAGAATTTCAGGCAGAAAAAACGTGAATTAAAGTTTGAGAAAAAGCAGCTGAAAACGGATAAAAAATTCAAAGTAAAAGAGTTATCCAATCAGCGTAAAATCAAGAAAAATTCAAATACCGGATTTCTTGTTACTAAACCTGTGAAGTACACGGGAAACCGTACAAGACTTGTTTTTCCGAAAGCAAGTCAAAATGCTGTAATACATACCGTCCGATATTCTGGTACACAGACGGTGACAAGCGTGATTATGAGGAATTTTACAGTGTTACGCACTCACGGTGTTATACGGAATATGGTTTGAAAAGAACAGGCTGTGTCGGCTGTCCGTTCAATCCGAAAGTCAATGAGGAATTGGAAATTATAAAGGAAAACGAACCTAACTTGCATAAGGCAGCTGTCAATATTTTCGGGCAATCTTATGAATATACCCGAAAATATCGTGAATTTGTGAAGATGATGAAATCAAAAGAGAAAGAAGGAAAATTATGAATGAAGAAAATTTCAGAGAATGGCTCAGACAGAGATACAGCCGAAAAGTCGTTAGCGATAACATTTCAAGGCTTAGAAAAATCATCAAGACAATTGGTGACGTTAATGCTGAATATGGCAAAGACCATTGCGGTTATCTGTTGAGTCTTTTTGATAACTTGGGCGATAATGTCGAAATGAAAAGCTATAACAGCAATTTGCCTGTGGGCAGCAATTCTATCAGATGCTACAAGTATGCTCTGAAACTTTACGTCAAATTCAGAGAAGAATCGGAGGGAACGAAAATGATTAACTACGGTAAAACGGTTGAATATTAAGGAGTTTGTATGAAGATAATTTTGTTTTTGGTCGGGTTTATACTCGGTGCAACTTTCGGAATTATTACTATGGTATCTGTTCAGGCTACTGTCGGCAGAATTTCTGATGAGGACGATGACAGCAGTTAATAAAAAGCACAGCTCCTAAAGGAACTGTGCATGAAGTCAAACTGTATTTTTATTGATGATGTGACAGTTTTCGAGAATACTTGGATCGAACTGAATAATGGAAATCATTCGTCTTGCAGGACCAATAGGACGGTTTGTTCCTGCTTCCCATGCTTCTACCGTTTTTGTGGAAACACCAATAACAGCAGCAAACATAGCTTGTGTAAGCCCAAGGTTATTTCTGATTGTTTTTATTTCGTCAGCTGAAATATCGGGTAAAGGCTCTATGGTCAAAGTTGTTTTTCCGGCAGCTATTTTACCCTGTTCATATTCAATGGCTTCGTTTAATCCTGTCATAATACTTTCAAATACATTCATATCACTGAACCTCCTTGTTTATTTTAAGCTGTGCTTCAAGCTTTTCAATTAATACCTTGATTGCATTACGTTCTGCTTTGCTCAGATTGTCTTTTTCATTCTTAGGGTATGCAGAAATGAGGTAAATAGTTTCATATACCACAAACTCAACATACACTACTCTAATACTGCCGCTTTTACCTCTGTTTTCTATCGCAAATCTGACTTTTCTTAGTCCGCCTGTACCCTGCATTACAGGAGTTTCCTGAGAACTGAGAAGAAGTTCGGATTGCAGTCTTTTCAAATCATTATCATTCAGTCCGATTGACTTCCAACATTTTTCAAATTCAGGAAGCATTATAAACTCTCGTGTCACGTTTATCACCCATATATATTATAC